>NZ_JBHWIE010000021.1:44764-59771 GCF_042732085.1 Actinosynnema sp. NPDC059797 | reverse complement strand
TCTCTTTTTTTTTTATGGTGGGGTGGTCGTGTTTTTGTTAAAACCCCCCCCCCCCCCCCCCGCGCGCGGGGGGGGGGCCCCCCCCCCCCTCGTCCACGCACCAGGCGGGCGGCCGCCCGACCTCGAAGAACGGGTGCTCCACGATGACGACGCTCAAGCCCACGCCGGTCCTGCCCCCGCAGGCGGCCCGGCGCGCCTCCAGGGGCCGGGCGCTGCTGCGGCTGTTCGGCACGACGGACCACAAGCTCATCGGCCTGATGTACATGACCACGTCGTTCATGTTCTTCATGGTCGGCGGGCTGATGGCGCTGCTGATGCGCGGCGAGCTGGCGCGGCCGGGGCTCCAGTTCCTGTCCACGGAGCAGTACAACCAGCTGTTCACCATGCACGGCACGATCATGCTGCTGCTGTACGCGACCCCCGTGGTGTTCGGGTTCGCCAACTTCATCCTGCCGCTGCAGATCGGCGCGCCGGACGTGGCGTTCCCGAGGCTCAACTCGTTCGCGTACTGGCTGTACCTGTTCGGCGGCCTCATGGTGGTCGGCTCCCTGATGACCCCGGCGGGCGCGGCGGACTTCGGGTGGACCGCCTACGTGCCGCTGTCCGGCGCGCAGCACAGCCCGGGGGCGGGCGCGAACCTGTGGATCACCGGCCTCGCGGTCAGCGGCCTGGGCACGATCCTGGGTGCGGTCAACATGATCACCACGGTGATGTGCCTGCGGATGCCGGGCATGACCATGTTCCGGATGCCGATCTTCACCTGGAACATCTTCATCACCTCGATCCTGGTCATCATCGCGTTCCCGATCCTGACCGCCGCGCTGATGGGCCTGCTAGCGGACCGGCAGCTCGGCGCGCACGTGTTCGACCCGGCCAACGGCGGCGTGATCCTCTACCAGCACCTGTTCTGGTTCTTCGGCCACCCCGAGGTCTACATCGTCGCGCTGCCGTTCTTCGGCATCGTCACCGAGATCATCCCGGTGTTCAGCCGAAAACCCCTGTTCGGCTACAAGGGGCTCGTCTTCGCCACGGTCGCGATCGCCGCCCTGTCGGTCGTGGTGTGGGCTCACCACATGTTCGCCACCGGCGCGGTGCTGCTGCCGTTCTTCTCGCTGACGACGTTCCTGATCGCGATCCCGACCGGCATCAAGTTCTTCAACTGGATCGGCACCATGTGGAAGGGGCAGCTGACGTTCGAGACGCCGATGCTGTTCGCCGTGGGATTCCTGGTGACGTTCCTGCTCGGCGGGCTGACCGGCATCATCCTGGCCTCGCCGCCGCTGGACTTCCACGTGCACGACACCTACTTCGTCGTGGCGCACTTCCACTACGTGCTGTTCGGCACGATCGTGTTCGCCACCTACGCCGGCATCTACTTCTGGTTCCCCAAGTGGACCGGCCGGATGATGAACGAGCCGCTGGGCAAGCTGCACTTCTGGCTCACGTTCCTGGGCTTCCACGGCACGTTCCTCATCCAGCACTGGCTGGGCAACGCCGGGTTCCCCCGCCGCTACGCCGACTACCTGCCCAGCGACGAGTTCACCACGCTCAACACCATCTCCACGGTCGCGGCGTTCGTGCTCGGGCTGTCCACGCTGCCGTTCGTGTGGAACGTGCTGCGCAGCTACCGCTTCGGCGACCCGGCCGACCGGGACGACCCCTGGGGCTTCGGCAACTCCCTGGAATGGGCGACGACCTGCCCACCGCCGCGCCACAACTTCACCGAACTGCCCCGCGTCCGCTCCGAACGACCCGCGTTCGAGCTGCACTACCCGCACATGGTCGAGCGGATGCGGGACGAGGCGCACTACTCGATGCGCAACCGCCGCCAGGAGGACACCGGCGTCGACAAGCTCACCGAGAAGACGCTGGCGCCCACCGACCGCGAGACGCCGAAGGACGAGTGATCACCACCGAGCCAGGTGAATGAACCTGGCGGAACGGGTACACGGGCCCATGACCTCGAACGAGCAGGACGAGTACACGCAGGACTCGTACACGCCGCCGCACGACACCGGCTCGCCCGACGCGGTCGAGACCGACCCGGCGGCGCTGAACAGCGCCGAGGACCTGGACGAGGACCGGCTCAGGCAGGACCCCCTGGAAGCGGGGATGGACCCGCCGGAGCACTGGACCGGCGCGGACAAGTACGGGACCACGCCGCACGAGCTGCGCACCCCGCGGCCCCTGGACGAGCGGCTGAGCGAGGAGCGGCCCGACGTCACGGACGAGGTCGCGGAGCCGAACCCGCTGGAGGAGGACTCGATCGCCCGCGAGGAGGGCGTGGTCGGGCTGGACGACGTGACCGACCTGACGCCCGGCGGGCGCGACGAGGCGCTGGCCGAGGCCGAGCGGCGAGGTCAGGCCGCCGACGAGGCGGGCAGCCCGAGGGTCGACCCCGGGGCCGCGCGGCTGCTGGACGACCCGGAGGGGCGGATGCCGGACGACAACCGGCCCTGAGCGGGTCCCGCCGGGTCCCGCGAGGTCCGAGGGCCGCCGTTCCCGTGCCACCGCGCGTGGCGGGGGAGCGGCGGCCCCGTGCCGTGCGCGGGGTGGGGAGCGGCGGCCCCGTCGTGCCCGGCCCCGTCGTGCCCGGCTCCGTCGTGCCCCGTCCGGGCCTCGCCCCGGTCAGCGGCTGGAGGAGCGCACGACGAGCCTGGTCGGCAGGAACGCGGGCTCGGGCGTCGTGCCGCCGTGCACCATGGTCAGCACGGCCCGCGCCGCCGCCACCCCGATCCCCGCCTTGTCCTGCGCCAGCGTGGTCAGCGGCGGGTCGACCAGGGCGGCCAGCTCGATGTCGTCGAAACCGACCACGGCCAGCTCCTCGGGCACCCGCAGACCGGCGTGCCGGGCGGCCAGCAGGGCGCCGACCGCCATCTCGTCGCTCGCGCAGAACACCGCCGTCGGCGGCTCGGGCAGGGCGATCAGCGACCGCATCGCCGCCTGGCCGCTCGGCCGGTAGAAGTCGCCCTCCACCACGTACGCGTCGGGCAGCTCCAGCCCCGCCCCGGCCACCGCGTCGCGGAAGCCGGTCAGGCGGTCGGCGGCGGGCAGGTTCCGGCCCGGCCCGGTGATGGTGGCGATCCGGCGGTGCCCCGCCTCGACCAGGTGCCGCACCGCCTGCCGCGCCCCCTCGGCGTTGTCCGAGGTCACGTAGGTGGCGCGCGGCCCGTCCACGGCGACGTCCACCGCCACGCACGGCAGGCCGGACTGGGCGAACGCGGTGAACGCGGGCGCGTCGGAGCCGCTGTCGATGAGCACCAGCCCGCCCAGGTGGTGCCGCCGGGTCATGTTCACGTACGCCACCGGGTCCGCCAGGGACGCGCCAACCGCCCGCAGCGCCGCCGAGCCGCTGGTGGCGAGCATCAGCAGGTGGTAGCCGTGCGCGCTGAGCGCCGACTTCAGGCCGATCAGCAGCTCCTGGAGGTAGGGGTGCCGCCAGCCCGGCCGCCGGTGGTCGGTGTCCCAGACGAGCCCGATCAGGCCGGAGCGCTTGGTGGCGAGGGCGCGCGCCGACTCGTTGGGCCGGTAGTCCAGCTCGCGGGCCACCCGCTCGACCACTTCGCGTTTTTCCTTGCTGACCGTGAGCGGCTGGTTGAAAACGCGGGAAACGGTCGCCACCGACACCCCGCACAGCTGGGCGATCTCGCGGATCGTGGTCATCTCCGGCCCCTTCTTTGTAACCGGTTACAGAGTCTTCGGGAGCGGTCCCTGACCAGGGTGGACACCGTATCACCTGCACAAACGTCCGACGGGTGAAACTGGCCGGTTATCTGTTCGTTACTTGACGGTGTCGCGCGCCGGGGCTGTCATGTAGACCACACCGGTCGGGTCCCAGGCCCGATCGCTATTCGCCGGAAACCCCCGGATCGACCCTACGCGTATCCGGCGTGCCCAAAAAGGAAAGGGAACCGCCACATGAGACGAACCGGGACCGCCATCGGCGTCGGCCTGCTCACCGCCTCGCTGCTCGCGGGCTGCGGTGGGGACGCGGGCGACGGCAAGACGAGGATCACCATCGGGCTGTTCGGCAACTTCGGCTACCAGCAGCTGTTCGAGGAGTACGAGAAGGCGCACCCGGACGTCGACATCACCGACCGGACCGCCTCCTACGCCGACCACCACAAGAACCTCGCCGCCCACCTGGCCACGAACAACGGCGCCGCCGACATCGAGGCCATCGACTCCGGGTACATCAACCAGTTCAAGGCCACCCCGGACCGGTTCGTCGAGCTGGGCGCCGAGCTGAAGGACCGCTGGCTGGAGTGGAAGTGGGAGGCGTCGCTGTCCAAGGACGGCAAGCAGATCGGCTACGGCACCGACATCGGCGGCCTGGCCATCTGCTACCGCCGCGACCTGCTGGAGGCCGCCGGTCTGCCGGCCGAACGCGACGCCGTGTCGGCCATGTGGCCCGACTGGGAGTCTTTCATGGCCAAGGGCCGCGAGTTCCAGGCGAAGGCGCCCCAGGGCACCAAGTGGTTCGACGGCGGCCCGTCGCTGCTCAACGCCATCGTCGGCCAGGCGCCCACCGGGTACTACAACCGCGAGGACAAGATCGTCGTCGGTGAGAACCAGGACATCAAGCAGGGCTGGGACCTGGTCGCGCAGGGCGTGGCCGACGGCCTGTCCGCGGGCCTGCTCTACAGCACGCCGCAGTGGAACACCGGCTTCAAGCAGAGCCAGTTCGCCACCGTGATCTGCCCGGCGTGGCAGATGGCCAAGATCAAGGACCAGGCGCCCGACACGGCGGGCAAGTGGGACCTGGCCGCGGTGCCCGGCGGCGGCGGCAACTGGGGCGGCTCCTACCTGACCGTGCCCAAGCAGGGCAAGAACACCGAGAAGGCCATCGAGCTGGCCGCGTGGCTGACCGCGCCCGAGCAGCAGTCCCGGGTGTTCGCCTCGAACAACCTGCTGCCCTCGACCAAGAAGGCGCTCAGCGAGCAGTCCGTGGGCCAGTACCAGGACCCGTTCTTCAACAACGCCCCGGTCGGCGCGGTGTTCACCGCCGCGGCACGCGCCCTCAAGCCGCAGTACCAGGGCCCGAAGGCCGGTGACGTGCAGACCGAGCTGGGCAACGCCATGCTCCGCGTCGAGCAGGGCAAGCAGGGCGCCCAGGAGTCCTGGGACCAGTTCGTCGACGACGTGAAGAAGCTCGAGGGCTGATGAAGCTCACCTGGCGGGAACGCCGCCACCG
This sequence comes from Actinosynnema sp. NPDC059797, assembly GCF_042732085.1. NCBI lineage: Bacteria > Bacillati > Actinomycetota > Actinomycetes > Pseudonocardiales > Pseudonocardiaceae > Actinosynnema > Actinosynnema sp. NPDC059797. Next base: position 54,577 of record NZ_JBHWIE010000021.1, on the reverse strand, counting down.
CTGGGACACCAGGTACGCGCCCTACGCCTACGTCGCGCCGTACTTCCTGCTGTTCTCGGTGTTCGGCCTGTTCCCCCTGCTCTACACCGCCTGGGTGTCGATGCAGGACCGGAACCTGCTCGACGGCGACTCGGCGACGTTCATCGGGTTGGACAACTACGTCCAGCTGCTCACCGCGGACCCGTACTTCTGGAACGCGATGGGCAACACGCTCAGCCTGTGGTTGTTCACCACGGTCCCGCAGATCCTGTTCGCGCTCGGCATCGCGCAGCTGCTCAACCGGCGGCTGCGCGGCCGGACGTTCTTCCGGATGGGCGTGCTGCTGCCGAACATCACCTCGGTGGCCGCCGTGACGATCATCTTCGCGCAGCTGTTCGGCCGGGACTTCGGCCTGATCAACTGGGTGCTGGAGCTGTTCGGCGCGGGCCGGATCGACTGGCAGGCGGGCACCGCCAGCTCCCACACCGCCATCGCCGCGATGGTGGTGTGGCGCTGGACCGGCTACCACGCGCTGATCTTCCTGGCCTCCATGCAGGCCATCCCGAGCAGCGTGTACGAGGCGGCCCGGCTGGACGGGGCGAACTCCTGGCAGCAGTTCTGGCGCATCACCGTGCCGATGCTGCGCCCGCAGATCATCTTCTCCACGGTGATCGCCACCGCGGGCAACATGCGGCTGCTGGCCGAGCCGCTGCTGTTCAACCCGGGCTCCGGCGCGGCGACCGGCGGTTCGGACCGGCAGTTCCAGACCGCCGCGCTGTACCTGTACGAGCAGGGCTTCGCCAAGTTCGACTTCGGCTACGCCTCCGCCATCGCCTGGCTGCTGCTGATCGCGACCGTGGCGATCACCGGCCTGAGCTACCTGGCCGCGCGCCGCATCCGGACCGACTGAAGGGGGTCGGAGGACATGACCGACGTACTCGAACGACCCACCCCGGTCGGCGCGCCGCCCGCCAGGCGGCGGCGCGTGGTCCGGATGCCCGGGCCGTGGACCTACGCGGCCCTGATCGCGGTGCTCGCCGGGTCGGCGTTCCCGGTGTACTGGTCCTTGGTGGTGTCCTCGCAGACACCGGACAAGGTGGACAGCGTGCCGCCGGTGCTGGTGCCCGGCGGCCACCTGTTCGACAACATCGCGCGGGTGTTCGACCAGTCGGACTTCGCGCTGGCGCTGTGGAACTCGATCGTGGTGTCGGGGACGATCACCGTGTCCGTGGTGTTCTTCTCCACGCTCGCCGGGTTCGCCTTCGCCAAGCTCCGCTTCCGCGGCCGGTCCGCGCTCATGCTCCTGGTCGTCGCCACCCAGGCGGTGCCGACGGAGCTGGGCGTCATCCCGCTGTACATGATGATGAGCGACTTCGGCTGGGCGGGCGAGATCCACGCGGTCATCGTGCCCGGCCTGGTCACCGCGTTCGGCGTGTTCTTCATGCGCCAGTACTTCGAGCGGGCCGTGCCCGACGAGCTGCTGGAGGCGGGCCGCATGGACGGGTGCAGCTCGATCAGGCTGTACTGGCACGTCGTGCTGCCCGCGGCGCGCCCGGCCGCCGCCGTGCTGGGGCTGTTCACCTTCATGCAGGCGTGGAACGACTTCTTCTGGCCCCTGGTGGTGCTGACGCCGGAGAACCCGACCGTGCAGACCGCGCTGTCGACGTTGGCCAGCGGCTACACCACCGACTACACCCTCGTGCTCACCGCGGCGACCATCGGCACCCTGCCGGTGCTCGCGGTGTTCCTCCTGTTCGGCCGGCAGATCGTCGGCGGCATCATGCAAGGAGCGCTGAAAGGATGACCGACTTCCCCCTGGGTTTCCGCTGGGGTGTGGCCACGTCGTCGTACCAGATCGAGGGCGCGGTCGACGCCGACGGGAGGGGACCGTCCATCTGGGACGCCTTCGCCGCGGTGCCGGGCGCGGTCGCGGGTGGCGACACCGGTGCGGTGGCGTGCGACCACTACCACCGGATGCCCGAGGACGTGGCGCTGCTCGGCGAGCTGGGCGTGGACGCCTACCGGTTCTCCGTGGCGTGGTCGCGGGTGCTGCCGACCGGCGAGGGCCGGGTCGAGCAGCGGGGCCTGGACTTCTACCGGCGGCTGTGCGACGAGCTGCTGGAGCGCGGCATCGAGCCGTTCCTCACCCTCTACCACTGGGACCTGCCGCAGGCGCTGGAGGAGAAGGGCGGCTGGCGGGTGCGGGACACCGCGCTGCGCTTCGTCGACTACGCGCTGGTGGTGCAGCAGGCGCTGGGTGACCGGGTGTCCAAGTGGACCACGTTCAACGAGCCGTACGTGTCCTCGATCGTCGGGTACGGCGAGGGCCGGCACGCGCCGGGCGCCCGCGAGGGCCACGGTTCGCTGGCCGCCGCGCACCACCTGCTGGTGGCGCACGGGCTGGCGGTGCGGGAGCTGCGCTCGGTGCGCCCGGACCACGAGTTCGGCATCGTGCTCAACCAGTCCCCGTCGGTGCCGGTGACCTCGTCGGAGGCGGACGTGGCGGCGGCGCGCCGGCACGACCTGCTGCTGCGGCGGCAGTTCACCGACCCGCTGTTCGCCACCCGCTACCCCGACGACTACCTGGAGACCTTCGCCGGGGTCACCGACGCCTCGTTCCGGCTCGACGGCGACCTGGGGGTCATCTCCCAGCCGCTGGACTACGTGGGCATCAACTACTACTACCGGCAGCACGTGGCCGACGCGCCGCACCGCGACCCGAACCCGGCCACCCGGACGTCGATCGACATCGGCATCGACACCACCCGGCTGCCCGACGTGCCGCGCAGCGCGATGGGCTGGCCGGTCGAGCCGTCCGGCCTGGTCGAGACGCTGGTGGGGCTCAAGGAGCGGTACCCGGACCTGCCGCCGGTCTACATCACCGAGAACGGCGGCGTGTTCCCGGACCGGCCAGGGTTCGTCGACCAGGAGCGCATCGACTTCGTGCGGGACCACCTCGCGGCGGCGCGCGCGGCGATGGACGAGGGGGTCGACCTGCGCGGCTACTTCGTGTGGTCGTTCCTGGACAACTTCGAGTGGGCGCACGGGTACAAGCCCCGGTTCGGGCTGGTGCACGTGGACTACGAGACGCAGGTCCGCACGCCGCGGGCGAGCTTCCACTGGTACCGGGACCTGGTCGCCGAGCAGCGGGCCCGTTGGGGTGGCGCGGCGGGGTGACCCGCGGGCTGCCGTCGTGCGGGAGGCGTGTCCCGCACGGCGGTGGCGTTCACGCGAGCCCGGCGTCGGCCCCGGCGGCGCGGGCGGTCTGCTCCAGCAGCACGGCGATGGTCATCGGGCCGACCCCGCCGGGCACCGGCGTGATGAAACCGGCGCGCTCGCGGGCGGTGGCGTGCTCGACGTCGCCCACGTTGCCCGGGTTGTAGCCGGCGTCCACCACCACCGCGCCCGGCTTGACCCACTCGCCGCGCACCAGCTCCGGCCGCCCGACCGCGGCGACCACGACGTCGGCCTCGCGCACGGCTTCGGCGAGGTCGGTGGTCTTCGAGTGGCAGTACGTGACGGTGGCGTCCCGGGCGAGCAGGAGCATGCCGACCGGCTTGCCGAGGATGGGGCTGCGCCCGACGACCACCGCCCGCCGCCCGGCCAGCGGCACGTCGTAGGCGTCCAGCAGGCGCAGGATGCCGCCGGGCGTGCAGGAGGTGAACCCTGGCAGGCCGAAGGCCATGGCGGCGAAGCTCCGCGTGGTCACGCCGTCGACGTCCTTGTGCGGCGCGATGGCCTCGAACGCGGCCCGCTCGTCCACGTGGCCGGGCACGGGGTGCTGGAGCAGGATGCCGTCCACGCCCGGGTCGCCGGACAGCCCGTGGAGGACGTCGACGAGTTCCCCGGTGGTGGTCCCGGCCGGCAGTTCGACGCTGCGGGACCCGATGCCGACGCGGGCGCAGCGGGAGCGCTTCATCCGGACGTAGGTGTGCGAGGCGGGGTCGTCGCCGACGAGGACCGTGGCCAGCAGCGGCGCGCGCCCCACCCGCGCCGTGAAGTCCGCGACCCGTCCCGCCGTCCCGGCCAGCAGCGAGGCGGCCACCGACGTGCCGTCGAGGATTCGAGCGGTCATACGTGCTCCTCACTCACTGAGGTGAATGAGGGCACCCAGGCGGGCGATGCCTTCTCGACGCGCACTCCCCGGTGGTGACCCACCCGACGCCAGTCGTGCGACCTTCAAGCTACCACCGGCCGCCGCCGGGGTCAGCGGGTCGCGCCGGCCACCACCGTGGCCACCACCCTGCGCACGGCCGCCGCGTCCGGCGGGTCGCCCCCGCGGTCGGCGAACAGCAGGTGCCCGGTCCCGATCAGGGTGGGCGCGAGCGCGTCGACCGGGGCGTCCTCGGTGACGCGGCCCAGGTCGCGCTCCGCGGCGAGGTAGGCGGCGATCATGCCCACGGCCTCGGTGAGCACCGGGACGCCGGCCGGCCAGGTCCGCCGCAGCCGGTCGCGCAGGTCGTCGCGGAAGGTGACGAGGGCGACGATCGCCACGGCCACCGACCCGAACAGGGCGATCAGCGCCTCCGTGAGGTTGTCGACGACGGTCCCGGTGCCGGCGGAGGCCAGCAGGGCGGCGGCGCGGGCGTCCATGCGGTCGACGCGGTCGAGCACGAAGTCGGCGAGGAAGGCGTCGAAGTCCTCGAAGTGCCGGTGCAGGACGCCCTTGGCGCACCCCGCCTCGGCGGTGACGGCCCTGCTGGTCAGCGCGCTGGGCCCGGCCCGCAGCAGGATGCGCTCGGCGGCGTCGAACAACTGCTCGCGCACGTCCCGGATGGCCACGCCGGTCGGCACCGCGCCCCCTCCCCGGTTGACGAGTGGGCGCTTGCCCACTCATAGTGGGCGCATGCCCACTGACAGGACGTTACCCGAACCGCACCGGCTCCGGGACGTGGCCGGGTCGTTCGGCGTGGACCCCGACCGGTACGACCGCGCCCGTCCCCGCTACCCCGACGAGGCGGTGGCGGCGATCGTCGCCGCCGCGCCCGGACCCGACGTGCTCGACGTCGGCATCGGCACCGGCATCGCGGCCAGGCAGTTCGAGGCGGCCGGCGGCCGGGTGCTCGGCGTTGACGTCGACCCGCGGATGGCCGAGTGGGCGCGGCGGCGCGGGCACCGGGTCGAGGTCGCGGCGTTCGAGGACTGGGACCCCGCGGGCAGGCTGTTCGACGCCGTGGTGTCCGCGCAGGCCTGGCACTGGGTGGACCCCGTGGCCGGTGCGGCGAAGGCGGCGCGGGTCCTGCGCCCCGGCGGCAGGCTGGCGGTGCTCTGGAACGCGGCGGAGCTGCCGCCGGGGTTGGGGGAGGCGATCGCCGGGGTCTACCGGCGGGTGCTGCCGGACTCGCCGCTCGCCCGCCGGCCCGACCTGGCCGGTCCCGGGGGCTACGAGGTGATGTGCGACCGGGCGGCCGACGGGGTGCGGGCCTCCGGCGCGTTCGGCGAGCCGGAGCGGTGGGCGTTCGACTGGGAGCAGCCCCTCACCCGCGACGAGTTCCTGGACCAGCTCCCCACGACCGGCGTGAACACCCGGCTGCCGGCCGAGGTGCTGGAGCGGGTGCTGGCGGGGGTCGGCGCCGCGATCGACGGGGTCGGCGGGCGCTTCACGACGCGCTACACCACGTTCGTGGTCACCGCCGCGCGGACCGGCGACGGGTGAGGGGTCCCGCCGCCGAGGTCATCCGCACGGCGCGGCTGGACCTGGTGCCGCTGGGCGTCGAACACGCCGACGAGATGGCCGCCGTGCTGACCGACCCCGCGCTGCACGCCTTCACCGGCGGCGCGCCGGCCGGCCCGGCGGCCCTGCGGTCGCGGTACGAGCGGTTGGCGCAGGGCTCCCCCGACCCCGCGGTGGCGTGGCTGAACTGGGTGGTCCGGCTCCGGGCGGAGGGGCGCCTGACGGGCACCGTGCAGGCCACGGTCACCGGTCCGCTCGCCGAGGTCGCGTGGGTGGTGGGCACGCCCTGGCAGGGGAGGGGCATCGCGACCGAGGCGGCCCGCGGCCTCGTCGACCGGCTCGGCGGGTGCGGCGTGCGGACCGTCGTCGCCCACGTCCACCCCGACCACCGCGCGTCGGCCGCCGTCGCCGCCGCGGCCGGTCTCGCGCCGACCGGCGAGTGGCAGGACGGCGAGGTCAGGTGGCGTCGGGAGGTCGGGGCGTGAGGGGAGCGACGGCGTCGGGGCGGTGACCGGCGAGGTCCGCCCGCTCAGGGCGACGGCCACGGGTTCGGCGTGCAGGTCCGGCCGTCCGGGGTGATCGGCACGCCCTGGTCGGTGCCCACGGTGATCGCCGCCAGGTCGTCGTTGGCCGTGCTGAACGTCTGCTGCATCATCACCGGGGCGGGCGCGCCGTCGGCCGGGCACGTCTCGTGGCCGCGCCCGAGGAAGTGCCCGACCTCGTGGTTGACCGCGTAGGTGCGGTAGCCGCGCAGGTCCCCGGCGAACGCGTGCGCGCCGCGCGTCCACCGCGCCGCGCTCAGGTACACGCTCGACCCGATCCGGCACGACGTGTCGTAGGGCAGCTCGAAGCCGCACAGCGCCCGCGCGGTCTCCTGCGAGGCGAGCCGGATGCGCAGCTCCGGCGCGCCGGAGGCGTCGACCCGGCGGAACGCGTGCCCGGTGGCCCGCCAGCCGCGCGGGTGGGCCAGCGCGTGGTCGACCACGGCGGCGAACGGCGCGTCACCGCGCGGCGGCACGACACCGTCCTCCACCTCCACCGTGTACGGCGTCCCGGTGTCGCCGAAACCGCCCGGCACCACCCGCCAGGTGCCCGCGCCGCGCACGGGCACCGGCGGCCCGGCCGGCAGGTCGGCGTCGGTCCGGAACCGGTCGGGCGGCGCGGTGCTCGACGACGTGCGGCGCGCCGCGCTCGCGGTCGACGGCGTGCCGAGGGCCCGCGGCGCCTGCGCGGCCGGCTGGCCGGTGGTCGCCGGCCTCGCGTCCTCGTGGATCTCGAGCGCCACGAGCGCGGTCGCGGCCAGGCACACCCCGGTCAGGTAGGGCACGTACGTCGGGACCCTCACGCGGGCTCCAAACCGGCCGAGCCGTAGGTGCACGCCGCGTTCCACAGCAGGAACGACGGCGCGCCCACGTCCCGCGAGGCCGTGACCTGCGCCTGGATCTCGCCCGGACCGTAGTGGTGGCCGAGGGAGAACGCCTGGAGCCAGGGGATGACGGTCGCGCCCGTGCCCTCGGTGAGCCGCACGAAGTGCTCGACCGAGGCCCTGACGATGTCGTACGGCTTGCCGTTCGGGTCGTCCACGCCGTACTCGCCGGGACCCCAGTGCGACGGGTAGACCATCGGCGCGACGTAGTCCACCTGCTCGGAGATGGCCGGGATGTCCTGGGCGATGTCGGTGCCGCTGTTCGCGGCGATGCCGAACACGGACGCGCCCAGGTAGGTCCCCAGCGGCCGCAGCGCCGCCCGGTTGTCCCGCAGGAAATCCACTATGGACTGCTCGGGGGTGGTGGCCAGGCCCGGGAACGACATCCGCCCGATCGGGCCGTCCGGCCGGCGCACGTAGTCGTACAGGACGTCGTCGAAGCCCAGCTCGGCGGCCTCCTTGGCGATGGCGGTGTTGTAGTCGCGGACCTCTTCGTTGGCGAAGTTGGTGAACGCGTACTCGCCGTAGTGCGCCGACCAGGGCGCGCCGGAGGTGTCCTGGGCGACGCGGTCGCGCGCGCCCGCCTGCCACGACGCCTTGCCCAGGACCGGGTCGCGGAACGCCACCAGCCGACCGACGACCCGCAGGCCCAGGCCGTGCAGCTCGTCGAGCACCGCGCGGGCGTCGTAGTAGTCGCGGGTCGCGCCGATCTCCTGGGCCAGCGGCACCTGCGACCGGTAGCCGATCTCGCCGCTCTCGTCCTTGATGTCGAGCTGCACGGTGTCGATGCGGCCCTCCCTGGCCATCGCCAGCACCGGGTCGCGCAGCGACGGCGTCGCCCACGCGGCGGCGCTCATGTGCACCGCGCGCATCCCGGGGTGGGTGACCTTCACCGGCACGTCCTGCTGCCGGCTGTTGCCCGCGGCGTCGTCGGCCGTGACCCGCACCCGCGTGGGCACGCCGGCCAGCGTCACCTCGAACCTGCCGTCGGCGACCTGGACCCGCTGGTCGCCGACCGTCACCGTCTCCGCGCCCTCGGCCGTGCCGCGGACCACGACCTGGCCGCGCAGCGACTCGGCCCCGGCCGACTCCACGGCGAGCGCGGGCGGGGTGGCGTCCACGGAGAACCGGCGCTCCACCGAGGTGCCCGGCAGCCACGGCAGCGGGTTGGCCGCGCTCACCGACAGCGTGTGCTCACCCTCGGCCAGTTCCACCCCGGCCAGCGTCATCCGCCCGTCCTCGCGTCGCCCCTCAACGGGCCGCCCGTCCACCTGCACGCTGACACGGTGCAGCTCGCCGGGGTCCGCGGTGGTGATGGACACGCGCTCGACACCCGAAGGGGTGACGACGGCCCCGTCATCCAGGTCGGTGACCGCCAGGCCGACGCCCCGGGAGTGCGCGATCGTCGTCACCACCCCGGCGACCAGCAGCAGGACCACGACACCGACGGCCGGTATCAGGACTCGCTTCATCTTCCGGGGTGAATCCGGCATCGGCAGCTCCGCTCTCGGCACGGCACGGACCACCAGCGACTAACCTGCCCACCGGCCTTCAAACGCGGCCTCATACGAACGTGTGCACAGATCCATCCCGCGGCCCGTCACCGGTCACGATCGAGGGGTGAACAGCGCATACCGGTCAGCCAGGGCCACCGCCGCCGTGCTCGCGATCGCCGCCGCCTGCTGGGGGTGCGCCGGCCACCGGGAGCCGCCGGCCGAGCCCGTCGCCGCGCCGGCGTCCTCCGCGCGGCCCGCCGCGGAGCGGTCGCCCGCGCCGCCGTCCTCCACCGCGCCCGACCCGGCCGCCGTGGGCGCCGACGAGCTGGGCCTGGTGCCGATCCTGATGTACCACCGGATCGTCGAGCGGACCGAGTCGGTCTACGACCGCACGCCCGCGGCGTTCCGGGCGGAGCTGGAGCGGCTGGCCGCCGAGGGCTACGTGCCGGTGACGGCCACCGAGTACGCCACCGGCCGCATCGACATCCCCGCCGGGGCGCACCCGGTCGTGCTGACCTTCGACGACGGCGACCCCACCCAGTTCGCGCTCGGCCCGGACGGGGGACCGGCACCGGGCACCGCCATCGCGATCCTGCTCGACGTGGCCGCCCGCCACCCCGGCTTCCGGCCGGTGGCGAGCCTGTACGTCAACGCCGCCCCGTTCGGCTCGGCCGACGGCTCGGGCGTGCTGCCGTGGCTGCGCGACCACGGGTTCGAGATCGGCAACCACACCCGGGACCACACCAACCTGGCCTCGGCGGGCGACGCGGGGGCGCAGGAGGCGATCGCGCTGGGGCAGCGCGAGATCCAGCGCGCCCTGCCCGACCACCGGGTGACCAGCCTGGCGCTGCCCTTCGGCGTGGCCCCGGCGAACGCGGTGCTCGCCGTCCGCGGCGGCGCGGACGGCACGTCGTACGACCACGCGTGCGTCCTGCTGGTCGGCGCCAACCCGGCGCCCTCGCCCCACTCGACCGACTTCGACCCGCTCAACACGCCCCGCATCCGCTCCCAGGACGCCACCGGCCAGGAGGCCGAGTACGGCTCGACCGCGTGGCTGGACAAGCTGGCCGCCGCGCCGGGCAGCCGCTACACCTCGGACGGCGACCCGGAGCGGATCTCCTACCCGGCGGCGCGCGGCGCGGTCGTGGCGCCGGGGGTCGCCGCCCGCGGCCACGCCGACGGTGCGTGCGAGCTCCGAGCGGTCGTCTGGGGTCCGGTGGCCGGCGGCGCGGCGACGG
>NZ_JBHWIE010000021.1:0-44754 GCF_042732085.1 Actinosynnema sp. NPDC059797 | reverse complement strand
CCAACGCCTACTGAGCGACCGACTGCCGAGCGATCGACTGATGACCGGTGCCCGCCGACTCGCCGACGTGGCGGAGTCGCCCGCCTCGATCAGGTCGTCGAACCGGTCCCGGGCCGCGACCGGTCCGACGACCCGACCTCGTCACCCGACCTCGTCACCCGACCTGGCCCGCCGTCGCCCGCGCGTGGTTGCGCAGCGCCACCGCGGCCCGCTCCAGGGTGCCCAGCACCCCCGGCGGCAGCTCGTGGTGGCGCCCCACCACCTCCTGCGCCATCACCTGCATCGGCGCGGACTCCTCCGCCTCGACCACCGCCAGCACCTTGAACGCCGTGCCCGGCGCGAACACCACCCGCTCCTGCACCAGGCCGCCGAACGAGTCCACCACCGACACCCGCCGCCCGGTCATCGACCACAGCAGGAACTCCACCCGCCCGTCCACCGGCACCACGGGCCCCGCCACCGTGCTCAACAGGCCGTGCTCCACCAGCACGTCACCCGTCCGGAACCGGCGCGCCTCGCCCCAGCACACCGTCACGCCCTGGTGCACCGGCAACCGCCGCAGGCCCGACACCACCGCCGCCGCGTACGGCCACAACCGGCCCAGCCTCCCCGTCCGCAACGCCTCCACCAGGATCTCCTCGTCCTGCTGGAAGCACGCCGACACCGCCGCCAGGTCCGTCACCACCGCCTCGAACGCCTCCGGGTCCTCCGGCCGCGACACGATGTGCCGGCACGCCACCGCCGCGTGCTCCCCGTACCGCTCGCCCAGCATCCGGCGCAGCGCGTCCCGCTCCTGCTCGGTGCTGCGGTGGTCCGAGGGCACCACCTCGTCGCCGGACCGCTCACCCCACACCGGCGCGACCGGAGGGTGGAGCGGCCCGTCCACGCTGATCGGCACCGGGGCGTCGGCCTCCTCCGGCCCGACCGGCTCCAGCCGGATGACCTCGGTCCCGACCTCCTCCGGCCCGGTCGCCTCGGGTACGGGTTCCCCCGCCACCGGCTCCGCGACCTCGACCTCCTCCGCCACCGGCGGCCGCGGCGGCGGCGTCGGGTCGCAGAACACCACCTTCAGCAACCGGCGCACCTCCGGCTCCAGCCGCTCCACCAGCGACGCGCCCACCACCGCCACCGCGCCCGCCGTCGTGCGACCCGGCGTGCCCACGGTCAGCCGCGCCCACTCCGGGTCCACCGGCAGCGCCCGCACCTCGGCGCTGATGTCCTCCGCGTCCCGCACCCACAACCCGGACGGCACCACCTCCAGGTACACGCCGCCACCCAGGTCGAAGATCCCCGGACCGCGCTCCACCAGCCCCGCGACCGGCACCCGGTACCCCGACACCACCGGCGGGCCGCCCGGCGAGTGCCGCACCTCCGTCACGTACGGCCGCCACGTCTGCTGCCCCCGCGGGTTCACCGCCACCACGGCCGCACCCGTGCGCAGCGACCCCACCGGCAGGCCCGTGTACAGCGAGATCGGCTCACCGAGCTGGTCGGCCACCGCCTGCGCCTGGTGCTCGCCGCCGTACCAGACCAACCGCACCCGCGACCGCGCCGCCGACGACAACCCGCCCAGCAGCCGGCACACCTCCTCGACCGGGATCGGCGGCTGACCCGGCCCGCCGACCACCACGGTCAGCACGTTCTCCCGGCACGGCAGCCCCAGCACCGCCCGCGACTCCGGCGCCTGCGGGTCGAACGGCGCCCGCTGCGCCCGCAACCACAACCCCGCCGGGATCGGTTCCGAGACCCCCACCTCGCCCGTCGGCCACGGCGCGTTCGGGTCCACCGCCTCCCACTGCGGCACCGGGAACCGCCTGCCCATCGGCACCGGCGAGGCGCCCGGCACGAACCGCAACCAGCACCCGTACCCGCCGTTACCCACCACGAACGCCGCACCCGGCACCGTGGTCACCGCGCCGTCCGGCGCCACCACCTCGGCCTGGAGCTGCTCCGCCAGCCACTGCGCCGGCGCCGTCGGCCGCATCGACCCCGAGTGCGACGTCATCAGCCGCACCGGGCCCCGGCCCTGCAGCGCCGACGCCACCACCGGCCAGAACGCCACCTCGTCGCCGTGCGGCGGGTCCACCACGACCACCGTCCGCCCCCGGTCCACCGGCAACGCCCTGGCCAGCGCCACCGCCTGCGGACCGGCCCCGCCGGGCGGCCCCACCACCAGCGTCGCCCCCGCGAACGAAGCCGAGAACCGCTCGGGCGCCGGCGGCGGAGGAGGAGGGGGCTGCGGCACGGGCTCGGGCTCGACCACGGGCTCCACGGGCGGAGCGGCCTCCTTCTTCGGCGCGGCACGTCGGAACATAAAGACGCCCTCCAGGCAGGTACTGCGGGGACCGCCCAAACTCTACGCGGACCCGCCCACCCGGGGGCCGGCGCGCCTTCCGCCCGTGCTCAAGCCCCGTCCACAATGGATCAACGCAGGTCGGGGCGCTGCCGACGTGTGCCGCGCCACCCCGGCCGGCCGTCGGGTACCACGCAAAAATGTCGGACCCACTGGTTACGCTCCTCTACCGTGAACCGCTCGCCGCACGCCACGACCTGGGGAGAACGACCCGGTGACCGCTGAGATCCTGTACGGTGCCGACGACCTGACCCACCTCGAAGGTCTGGAAGCGGTTCGCAAGCGCCCCGGCATGTACATCGGGTCAACCGACAGCAGGGGCGTCAACCACCTCTTCACCGAGATCGTCGACAACTCCACCGACGAGGGCGTGGCCGGGCACGCCACCAAGATCGTCGTCACCCTCCACGCCGACGGCAGCGTCCAGGTCGACGACGACGGCCGGGGCATCCCCACCGGCGTCCACGCCAAGTCCGGCCTCTCCGGCGTCGAACTCGTCCTCACCAGGCTCCACGCCGGCGGCAAGTTCGGCGGCTCCGGCTACAAGACCTCCGGCGGCCTCCACGGCGTCGGCGCCTCCGCCGTCAACGCCCTCGCCCACCGCTTCGACGTCGTCGTCCGCCGCGAGGGCAAGACCCACGAGATGTCCTTCGCCCACGGCGTGCCCGGCGTCTTCGCCGGCCCCGGCCCCGACGCCGCCTTCACCAGGCAGAGCGGCCTGCGCGTCACCGGCCGCACCCGGAAGACCGGCACCTCCATCCGCTACTGGCACGACGCCCGCTACTTCGAGAACGGCGCCGCCCTCGACGTCGAGGCCGTCCGCGCCAAGCTCCGCAACACCGCGTTCCTCGTGCCCGGCGTCACCTACGTGCTGCGCGACGCCACCGGGGGCTCCACCGCCGAGGAGACCTTCCACTTCCCCGGCGGCGTCACCGACATGGTCGACTTCCTCGCGCCGGCCGGCGACAAGCCCGTCTCCGGCACCCTCCTCATCACCGGCACCGGCGTCTACCACGAGAACGCCGCCGACGAGAACGGCGTCATGCGCGCCAAGGTCGAGCGCCACGCCGAGGTCGAGATCGCCCTGCGCTGGGGCACCGGCTACGAGCGCACCGTCGAGTGCTTCACCAACACCATCCGCAACGTGCACGGCGGCACCCACCGCCGCGGCTTCGAACGGGCCGTGCTCAAGGCCGTGCAGGACGCCATCGGCCGCACCCGGGGCCTGCTCAAGCCCAAGGAGGACCCGCCCACCCTCGACGACGTGCTCGAAGGCATGACCGCCGTCGTCCACGTGCGCATCCCCGAACCCCAGTTCACCTCCCAGACCAAGGACGAGCTGTCCACCGCGGGCATCACCAAGGTCACCCAGGGCATCGTCGAGAAGCACGTCAAGGCCTGGACCGAGGACCGCCGCACCAAGGGCGAGGCCAAGGTCGTCCTGCAGAAGGTCGTCGACGCCGCCCGCGTCCGGCTGACCCAGAAGCAGCAGAAGGACGCGGCCCGCCGCAAGACGGCGCTGGAGGGCGCCGCGATGCCGCCCAAGCTCGTCGACTGCCGCACCACCGGCGTCGCGCGCAGCGAGCTGTTCCTCGTGGAAGGCGACAGCGCCCTCGGGTGCTTCACGGGGGACACGATGGTCGCGCTGGCCTCGGGCCGGGCGATGAGCTTCGCCGACCTCGCCGCGGACTGGCGGAAGGGCGTCACGCACTTCGGCTACACCACCAACAAGTCGGGCCGCGTGATCGTCGCCCCGCTCGTCGAGCCCCGCCTGACCAAGCGCGACGCGCCCCTGGTCCGGGTCACGCTCGACAACGGCGAGTCCGTGCGCTGCACCCCCGACCACCTGTTCCGGCTGCGCGACGGCTCCTACCGGCGAGCCGACCAGCTCCGGCCCGGCGACTCGCTGATGCCCCTGTACCGCTCGGTCTCGGCCAAGGCCTCGGGCGACAAGCTCGACGGCTACGAGCGGGTCTGGATGAACGACCGCGCCGAGTGGGTCTACACCCACTACCTCGCGGATGCCCACAACCTCCGCCACGGTCTCGACAGCGCCGAGAACGGCACGGTCCGCCACCACGTGGACGTGGACAAGCGCAACAACGACCCGCGCAACCTGCGGCGCATGACGTGGGAGGACCACGCGGCCCTGCACGCGTCGATGATGGGCGAGCACGTCCACGCCGGTTACCGGGCGTGGTTGGCCGCGGGCGGTCTGGAGTTCAAGTCCGCGATGCTCTCCGCCCAGTGGCGCGACCCGGCCTTCCGGGAGTCCTGCCTGGCGAGGCTGGCCGCGCTCAACGCCGACCCCGCCTTCCGGCAGCGCATCGAGCAGGGGTTCCAGGACTGGTACGACTCGCTCACCGACGCCGAGCGCGCCGAGTACGCCGAACGGATGCGCGAGCGGCAAGCCGCTTACTGGAGCGACCCCGAGCACCGCGCCCGGGCCGCCGAGCGGGTTCGGGCCTTCTTCGCCGACCCCGCCCGCAGGCAGGAGTGGAGCGACCGCTCCCGCGCCCAGTGGCAGGACGCCGACCTGCGCGCATGGCGCTCCCGGGCCACCACCGAGCAGTACGCCGACCCCGCGGCCCGCGAGCGGCAGCGCGCCGCCGTGGTCGCCTGGCACCAGGAGAACCCCGAGTTCGGTCGCGAGCACTCGGCCCGCATGAAGAAGCGGATGCTCGACCCCGCGAACGGCCACCTCGCCGCGGCCCAGGCGGGTCGTCGGCGCTACGTCGAGAGCGTCCCGAAGGCCGCGCGGGTGGCGCAGCAGGTCGAGGGCAGGCGGCTCGCCGCGCTCAAGCGACTGCGCCCGCTCCTGCGACTCGACGACGCCGAACTCGCCACCGCGTACGAATCGGAGCGCCTGGCCACCGCGCGCACCGGTCTGCGCTTCGACCGGCTGCTCGACGGCTTCGACGGCGACCTCGTCCGCCTCCGCGAAGCCGCGAGCCGGGTCAACCACACCGTCGCCGCCGTCGAACCGCTGACCGAGACGGCCGACGTGTACGACCTCACCGTGGACGGCTACCACAACTTCGCCCTCGAAGCCGGCGTCTTCGTCCACAACAGCGCCCGCATGGCCCGCGTCTCCGAGTACCAGGCGCTGCTCCCGCTGCGCGGCAAGATCCTCAACGTGCAGAAGGCCAGCCTCGCCGACACCCTGCGCAACGCCGAGATCGCCTCGATCGTCCAGGTCCTCGGCGCCGGCACCGGTCGCACGTTCGACCTGTCGGCCATGCGCTACGGCCGCGTCATCCTCATGGCCGACGCCGACGTCGACGGCTCCCACATCCGCACCCTGCTGATCACCCTGTTCGCCAAGTACATGCGCCCGGTCATCGAGGACGGCCGCCTCTACGCCGCCATGCCGCCGCTGCACAAGGTCATGACCAAGGGCCGCAACCCGGAGACCCACTTCACCTTCACCCAGCGCGAGATGGAGCAGAAGGTCGCCCGGCTGGAGAAGGCGGGCAAGACCGTGGTCAAGCCCGTGCCCCGGTTCAAGGGCCTCGGCGAGATGGACGCCGACGAGCTGTGGGAGACCACGATGAACCCGGCCACCCGCTCGGTGCGCCGCATCACCCTGCACGACGCGGAGGCCGCGGAGGCCGCGTTGGAGCTGCTGATGGGTGAGAAGGTCGAGCCGCGCCGGGCGTGGCTCGTCGAGTCGGCCGCCCGGGTCGACCAGTCCGCGATCGACGTCTGACACGAGGGAACGCCCAGCCATGGCACGCCGCAAGACCCCCGTCACCCGGGTCGACCCGTCCGCCTTCGACCGCGCGGGCGCCCAGGTCTTCGACAACTCGCTGACCACGGAGATCGAGGACTCCTACCTGGAGTACGCGTACTCGGTCATCCACTCCCGCGCCCTGCCCGACGCGCGCGACGGCCTGAAGCCGGTGCACCGGCGGATCCTGTTCTCGATGAACGAGCAGGGCCACCGGCCGACGAGCCCTTACGTGAAGTCGTCGCGCGTGGTCGGCGACACGATGGGCAAGTACCACCCGCACGGTGACACGGCCATTTACGACGCGATGGTGCGGTTGGCGCAGGACTTCTCCCTGAACACGCCTCTCATTGATGGGCATGGAAATTTTGGAAGTCCGGACGACGGCCCGGCCGCGTCCCGCTACTGTGTCGTCGGTGATACGCGAATTCGTTTGGCGGACGGTTCGAGCCCGCGCATCGCCGACCTGGTGAACCTGCCGGCCGACGCCGAGGCGGATGCCGATTTCGAGGTCCTGGACAAGGACGGCAAGGCCGTTCAGGTCGACAAGGTTTTCAACTCCGGCGTGCACCCGACGATTCGGATGGCCACCAAGTCGGGTTTCTCGCTGCGGGGCAGTGAGAACCACCTCGTGCTGTGCCTGGAAGCCCCGATGGGGGTGCCCGTCTTCCAGTGGCGGAGGCTGGACGAGCTCAAGCCGGGCGCGGTGGTCGCGGTGGCGCGCAACGCCTGGTCGCAGGTAGTGCCGACGGCTCGTGAGTACATGCTCGGCGTGCTGGCGGGCGCCTGGGTGTCGGAGGGTTTCGCGAGCGAGGGCCGCGCCGGGTTCAGCAACACGGATGAGCACTTCTTCTCGGAGGTCTTGCACGCTTACGACCAGGTCGTCGGGGGGAAGCGGTATGTCTCCGAGCGGCAGACCCGGCGTGATCGCAAGCTGATCAGGGAACTCGACGTCCAGGACTACGCGGGCGGAATGGACGCCTTCCGGGCGAGTCCGATGGTCGAGTTCATCGGGCACCAGGCCCGGGACAAGTTCGTCCCGGAATTCGTCTGGAATGGTGGTTGGGGCGTTAAACGCGCTTTCCTCATGGCCGCTTTCGAAGGCGACGGCGGTTGCCGGGTGGCGGACAACGGCTTCACCATCCAGTACTCGACGTACAGCCCGCGACTGGCGGTGGAGATGCAGGAGTTGATGGCCGAGTTCGGGGTCATCGCCACGCGTCGCGGCTACACCAGGCCGAACGGCTCGGTGGAGCACCGCCTGGTGGTGTCCGGGTTGAGGAACGCCCGTGCGTTCGCGGAGCGCATCGGCTTCCTGAAGACCAAGCAGGCGAAGCTCCAGGACCTGCTCCGGCACTCCCCCCTGTCGGCGCACCGCTTGAGCGCGGACCACGTGCCCTTCGTGGCGGACTACGTGCGCGGCGCGCTGGACTTCGACCGGCGCGGCAGCGGGCGGAAGTGGCTGACCAGTCACAACTTCGACCGGGTCGAGCGGTGGGAGACCGAGCGGCTCCGGATCATCGACCGGATCAAGGACACCGAGGTCCTGGCGACCATCCTGCCGGTCATGGACTCCGGGTACCGCTTCGAGACCGTGACCGAGGTGGAGTCCGCCGAGCCGGCCGAGGTGTACTCGGTTCGCGTGCGGTCCGAGGACCACTCGTTCCTCGCGGGCGGGTTCGTCAACCACAACACCGAAGCGCGCATGTCGCCCGCCGCGATGTTGCTGGTCGGGGAGCTGGGCGAGGAGACGGTCGACTTCCGGCCCAACTACGACGGGTCGTTGGAGGAGCCGTCGGTGTTGCCGGCCGCTTTTCCGAACCTCCTGGTCAACGGCACGTCGGGGATCGCGGTCGGCATGGCGACGAACATGATCCCGCACAACCTGGGCGAGGTGGTGGCGGCCGCGCGGCACCTGGTGACGCACCCGGACGCTTCGTTGGACGAGCTGATGGGGTTCGTGCCGGGCCCTGACCTGCCGACGGGCGGGGTGCTGCTCGGGCTGGACGAGGTGCGCAAGGCCTACGAGACCGGGCGCGGTGTGGTGCGGATGCGGGCCAAGGTGGAGACCGGGCCGCTGGAGGGCAGCCGGGGCCGGCAGGCGATCACGATCACCGAGCTGCCGTACGGGGTGGGCCCGGAGAAGATCATCGAGAAGATCACCGACGAGGTGACGAAGTCGAAGCGGCTGACCGGGATCGCCGACGTGAAGGACCTGACCGACCGGGAGAACGGCGTCCGGGTGGTCATCGAGTGCAAGGTCGGGGTGAACCCGCAGGCGCTGCTGGCCGACCTGTACCGGCTGACGCCGATGGAGCAGTCGTTCGGCATCAACAACCTGGTGCTGGTGGACGGTCAGCCGCGGACGCTGGGGTTGAAGGCGTTGCTGGAGGTGTTCCTCCGGCACCGGTACGAGGTGGTGACGCGGCGGACCCGGTACCGGCGGCGGCGGCGCGAGGAGCGGTTGCACCTGGTCGAGGGCCTGTTGAAGGCGCTGCTGGACATCGACAAGGTGATCCGGTTGATCCGGGGCAGCGAGAACGCGGCGGCGGCCAAGGAAGGCCTGGTGAAGCGGTTCAAGCTCTCCGAGGTGCAGGCGGCCTACATCCTGGACACGCCGTTGCGCCGGTTGACCCGCTACGACTCGCTGGAGCTGGAGGCGGAGCAGGAGAAGCTGCGCGGTGAGATCGCGGAGCTGAGCAAGATCCTGGACGACGAGCGGGTGCTGCGCCGGGTGGTGTCCTCCGAGCTGGGCCGGGTGGCCAAGGAGCTGGGGCGGGAGCGGCGGACGGTGCTGCTGGGCGGCGACCTGAAGGAGGTCCTGGCGGCGTCGAGGCCGGCCGGGCCGCTGGAGGTGGCGGACGACCCGTGCCAGGTGGTGCTGTCGGCGACGGGCCTGGTGGCGCGCACGGCGGCGGAGTCGGAGGAGGCGACGGAGGCGCGGCGGCGCAGCGGTCGGGTCCGGCACGACGCGGTGGCGGCGGTGGTGCACACGACCGCGCGCGGGCAGGTGCTGCTGGTGACGAACCGGGGTCGGGCGTTCAAGACGGACGTGCTGCCGCTGCCGGTGCTGCCGGAGCAGAGCGGCACGGTGTCGTTGAGCGGTGGCATGGCGGCCGGTGAGCTGGTCGACCTGGTGGCGGGTGAGCGGGTGGTCGGGATCGCGCCGCTGAACCCGGGGGAGTCGCCGGGGCTGGCGCTGGGCACGCGGCTGGGCACGGTGAAGGTCTGCGCGCCGGAGTGGCCGGTGCGGTCGGACGAGTTCGAGGTGATCACCCTCAAGGAGGGTGACGAGGTGGTCGGCGCGACGTGGTTGGGCGGCGCCGAGGAGTCGTTGGTGTTCGTGTCGTCGGACGCCTCGCTGCTGCGCTACTCGGCGTCGCTGGTGCGGCCGCAGGGCCTGAAGGGCGGCGGCATGGCGGGCATCAACCTGGCGTCGGGCGCGAAGGTGGTGTTCTTCGGCGCGGTGCGCACGGACGACGACGAGCACGGTGAGCCGATGGTCGTGACGTCGACGGGGCAGAGCGTGAAGGTGACGCCGTTCTCGGTGTACCCGGCCAAGGGTCGGGCGACCGGCGGTGTGCGGGCGCAGCGGTTCCTGAAGGGCGAGGACGCGCTGGCGCTGGCGTGGGTCGGGCCGAGGCCGGCGGGCGCGGCGGAGAACGGTTCGCCGGTGGAGCTGCCGGCGGTCGACGAGCGGCGGGACGGCTCGGGGCACGCCCACCCGGGTCCGGACGTGGTGGGCCATCTGGTGGAACGGGGTTGACCGGGCCCGTTCCCGGGCACTGTTGAGGGTGTGATCGCGGAGAGCGGAGTGGTGGTCCCGGCGCGTTTCAGCGGCGCGCCGGACACCGCGCACGGTGGTTACACGTGCGGTGTCCTGGCGTCGTCGGTGGGACCGGTCGCCGGCACGCCGGTGGTGTCGCTGCTGCTGCCGGTGCCGGTGGAGCAGCCGATGCACCTGGAGGTCAGCGCGGACCAGGCGGTGCTGGTGCACGGCGAGCAGGTGGTGGCCACGATGGTGGCGAGCCCCGACCCGGTGCCGGTGGTGCCGCCGGTGGGGGTGCTGGAGGCCGAGCGGGCGGCGGAGGCCTACGCGGGTTTCGACGCGCACCCGTCGCCGACGTGCTTCGCGTGCGGCCACGACCGCGTGGACGGGTTGCTGCTGTCGCCGGGGTTGGTGGGGGAGAACGCGGTGGCGTGCACGTGGACGCCGGTGGAGACCTCGCCGGAGGTGCTGTGGGCGGCGCTGGACTGCCCGGCGAGCTGGGCGACGGACGAGCCGATGACCCTGACCAGGATGGCGGCCGACCTGGTGGCGCCGCCGGTGCCGGGTGAGCGGCACGTGGTGGTGGCCCGGCAGGTGCACCGGGCCGGGCCGGTGGCGGCCACGGTGACGTCGATCTACGGGCCGGGTGACGTGCTGGTGGCCACGGCGACGGCGCAGTGGGCGCTGCCGGAGCTGTGACCCCGGCGCCGGCCGACTCGCGGTCGGCCGACCCGCGGCCGGTCGAGCCGTCGAACGGGTGAGCGGTCCTGCGGCGTTCGCGGCATCGCGGACTTGATAATCGTTGTCATCTTCAGGTAGATGTTGTGCGCTCTCACCCGCACGAGTGAAGGACGCGCATGATCACCGCAGGATTGGCCTCGGTCACCTTCCGGGGCAGGCCGGTCGAGGAGGTCGTCGACCTCGCCGCCGGGGCCGGGTTGGGGGTGGTCGAGTGGGGCGCCGACGTCCACGTGCCGCCCGGCGACCTGGTCGGCGCCGCCCGCACCGCCCGGCTGTGCCGCGATCGCGGCCTGGCCGTCGGCACCTACGGCTCCTACTACAAGGCGGGCGACAGCGACCCCGCCGACTTCGCCCCCGTGCTGGACACCGCCGAGGCCCTGGGCTCGCCGCGGATCAGGGTGTGGGCCGGGGTGCGCGGTTCGGCCGGGACGGACGCCGCGGAGCGCGCCGTGATCACCGACGACCTGCGGCGGTGCGCCCGGTCGGCGGCCGGGCGCGGGATCTCGGTGACCGTCGAGCACCACGTCTCCTCGCTGACCGACGCGCTCGACTCGGCCCTCCGGCTGCGGGACGACGTGCCCGAGCTGGTCGGGCACTGGCAGCCCCGCGAGGAGCCCGACGCGCGGGAGTGCCTGGCCGAGGTGACCGCCCTGCTGCCCGGGTTGGTCGCGGTGCACGCGTTCTCGTGGGGGCCGGACGGGTTCACCGAGCGGTTGCCGCTGGCCGCGCGCGAGGACCTGTGGCGGCCCGTCATCGCCCTGCTCGCCCGGGACGGCGCCGAGCGGCACGTCCTGCTGGAGTTCGTGCGGGACGACGATCCCGGCGCGTTCCGCCGCGACGCCGCGGACCTGCTCGCCTGGGTCGGTGAGGCCGCGTGAAGCGCGTCGCCCTGGTCGCCGCCGGACTGCTGCTCACCGCTTGCGGCACCGCCTCGCCCCAGTCCGAGGGCACCACCACCACCTCGATCGCGCGCGCCGCCGAACCGCTCACGGCCGCGTTGACCGTCACCGACCCGCACGGGCAGCAGGTCACCGTGGCCGAGCCGCCCGAGCGGATCGTCTGCCTCAACGGCCTGTGCGACGACATCGTGGTCGACCTGGGGCTCGTCCCGGCGGGCACCAGCAACCCCACCCTGATCACCCACCCGGCGCTGCTCGGCGACGCCGGCCAACGGGTGCCCGTCGTGCCCGGCACGTTCGGCGGCGAGGACGTCGAGGCGATCGCCGGGCTCGAACCGGACCTCGTCATCGGGCTGCCCGGCGTGCACGACGCGCTGCGGCCGGCCATCGAGAAGTTCGCCCCGCTGTGGCTGGCCGAGCCCGCCACGTGGGAGGAGTCCGTCGGCTACCTGCGGGCGCTGGGCGCGCTCACCGGTCGCACCGACGAGGCCGTGCGCGCCGAGGAGGCGTTCCGCGGCCACCTGGCCGACGCCGTCGCCAGGACCGCCGGCAACGGCCAGGGCGCCAGGAAGACCCTGCTGATGTACGGCAGCGTGGACTCCATCGGCGTGGACACCACCTCCTCGCTCAAGGGCCACCTGCTGGACCAGCTGTTCGACCACCCCTTCCCGGCCAAGGGCGCGGACGTCGACACGGCCTCCAACTACAGCGTGGAGGAGCTGCTGGCCAGGCAGCCGGACGTGGTGTTCGTGTACTCGCTGCTGTTCTCCGCCGACGACAAGACGTTGAGCAGCCAACTGGCCGACAACCCCGTGTGGCGGCAGATCCCCGCGGTGCGGTCGGGGCAGGTGCACGAGATGCACGCGAAGCTGTGGGGCTCCGGTCGCGGGCTGCGCAGCCTCACCGCCGTGGTGGACGAGGCGTTGGCCAAGGTCCCGGCTTGAGGCTGCTGGCGGCCGTCGCGGTCGTCGTCGTGCTGGCGTCGCTGGCACTCGGTCAGCCGGTGGTGTGGTTCCCCGGGACCGAGCTGGAGCAGGTCCTGGTGTGGCAGTTGCGCGCGCCCAGGCTGCTGCTCGGCGCGGTCGCCGGGGCGTGCCTCGGCGTGGCGGGGCTGCTGCTCCAGACGTCGTTGCGCAATCCGCTGGCCGTGCCCGAGCTGCTGGGCGTGGCCGGCGGGGCCGCCGCGGCGGTCGGGACGTGCGTGGCGTTCGGGGTGTCGGTGATCGGCGCGCCGCTGACGCCCGCGCTGTTCGGGGCGCTGGTCGGCGGCGGGGTGACGCTGCTGGCGGTGCGCGGCGCGACCTCGCCCTCCGCCGTGCTGCTGATCGGCGCGGCGGTCAGCTCGGCGTGCCAGGCGGTGATGCTCGCCGCCACCGCCGCGACCGACTCGCGCGAGCAGGGCGTGCTGGTCCGCTACCTGCTCGGGTCGCTGACCGGCACGACGTGGCCCACGCTCGGCCCGGTGGCCGCGGGCCTGGCGCTGGCGGTGCCCGCGGTGGTGCTGGTGCTGCCCCGGGTCCGGCTGCTGCGGCTGGGCGACGAGGAGGCGTGGTCGGCCGGGCTGCGGCCGGGTCGGGCGCGGGTGGCCGTGCTCGCGGTGGCGTCGCTGCTGGTCGCCGTGGTGGTGGGGCCGGCGGGGCCGGTCGCGTGGGTCGGGTTCTTCGCGCCGCGGCTCGCCGAGCGCCTCACCGCGGCCTCGGTCACGAGCGCGGCCGGTGTCGCCTCGACGGCCTTCCTGGGCGCGCTCCTGGTCGTGGCGGCGGACCTCGTCGCGCGGACCGCGCTCTACCCGATCGAGCTGCCGGTCGGCGGGTTGACCGCGTTCGCGGCCGTGGCCGTCGGGCTGCTGGCCGGGAGGAGGGGTCGTCGTGTCGCGCCCTAGCGCTCCGCTGGTGCTCGGCGGGCTGGCGGTCCTGGTGCTGGTCGCCGCGCTCGCGCACCTCGGCATCGGCGCCACCGGGGCGACCCTGGCCGCGTTGTTCGGGGACGACGAGCGCGCCCGCGCCGTGGTGCTGGAGCTGCGCGCGCCGCGGTTGCTGGTCGGTCTGTGCGCGGGGGCGTGCCTGGGCGTCTCGGGCGCGCTCCTCCAGGCGGGCGTGCGCAACCAGCTCGCCTCGCCGGAGATCACCGGCGTCGGGTCGGGCGCGGTGCTGGGCGCGGTGGTCGCGTCGGTGATCGGCGGCGTCGCCGCCCAGCCCCTGCCGATGGCCGCCGCCGCGCTGCTCGGCGGCGTGGTCGGCGGCGGGGTGCTGTGGGTGGTGGTCGGGCGGTCCGGCGACGTCGCGGTGCGCGGCGTGGTCGTGTCCGCGGTGCTGGTCGGCACGATGCTGGTGCTGCTCACCGCGCGCCCGCAACTGGCCGGCGCGGTGTCGCGGTGGCTGCTGGGCTCGCTGGTCGGCCGCACGTGGGAGCACCTGGCCCCGCTGTGGCCGGCGCTGCTGGCCGTCCTGGTCGTCGCGACGGCGCTGGGCGGCGTGCTCGACGTGCTGGCCGTGGACGACGACCACGCGCACGCCGTGGGCCTGGCGGTCGTGCCGTGGCGCAGCGCGGTCCTGCTGCTCGCCGCGGTGGCGACGTCGGCGGCGGTCGCGGCGGTGGGCGCGACCGCGTTCGTCGGCCTGCTCGCACCGCACGCCGCGCGGTGGCTGGTCGGGCCGGTGCACCGCTGGACCGTGCCCGCGTCCGCGCTGACCGGGGCGATCTCGGTGGCCGCGGCGGACGCGGTGGGGCAGCTCGTGGGCGTGCCGGCGGGGGCGATCACCGCCCTGGCCGGCGCGGTGGTGCTGGTGTCGGTCGCGCGGAGGACGGGAGGGATCGGGTGACACCGCTGCGCGCCGAGGGTGTGCACGTGAGGTTCGGGGAGCACGTCGTGCTCGAGGGCGTGGACCTGGCCGTGGGCGCGGGGGAGTGGGTGAGCCTGCTCGGGCGCAACGGCAGCGGCAAGACCACGCTGCTGAGGGTCCTCGCGGGACTCCTGCGCCCCGCCGAGGGGACCGTCCACATAGGTCGGGACCCGCTGGGTTCCCTGTCGCGCAGGGAGGTCGCCCGCCGCATGGCGGTGCTGCCCCAGTCGACGCCCGTGGTGCGCGGGCTGACCGTGCGGCAGTTCGTGCGCCAGGGCCGTTACGCGGCGCGGGGGGCGCTCGGGATGCTCGGCGACACCGACGACGACCAGGTGCGCGAGGCGTTGCGGTGCACCGGGGTCGCGGAGTGGGCCGACGTGCCGCTGGAGCAGCTGTCCGGCGGCCAGCGGCAACGGGTGCGGCTCGCGCTCGCCCTGGCCCAGGACGCGCCGGTGCTCCTGCTCGACGAGCCGACGACGTTCCTGGACGTGCGGCACCAGATCGACGTGCTGGAGCTGGTCCGCGCCCTGCAACGGGAACGCGGCCTCACCGTCGTCGCGGTCCTGCACGACCTCGCCCAGGCGGCCCGCTACTCCGACCGCGTGGTGGCCCTGCGCGACGGCGTGGTGCACGCCGACGGCGCACCGTCCGAAGTGGTCGACGCCGCGTTCCTGGCGGACGTCTACGGCGTGGCCGGGGAAGTGCGGTGGATCACCACGAACGGGGTGTTGAAAATGGTAATCATTCCCGATTAGGTTGGGGGAGGTCGAACGACCGAGCCCGGTCGCCCGGGTCAGCCGAGGAGGAAGGAGCCGTCCGATGGACCAGGTCTTCGTGAACGTCGAGGCCGAGCGCCTGCTGCCGCACAAC
The DNA here is from genome assembly GCF_042732085.1 of Actinosynnema sp. NPDC059797. NCBI lineage: Bacteria > Bacillati > Actinomycetota > Actinomycetes > Pseudonocardiales > Pseudonocardiaceae > Actinosynnema > Actinosynnema sp. NPDC059797. Next base: position 29,549 of record NZ_JBHWIE010000021.1, on the reverse strand, counting down.
TCCGCCAGCCACAGCAACGCGCTGGTCGAGAACCCGTTCGACAGCGGCGACGACGAGTGACAACCCCGGGGCCGCCCCTCACCGGGCGGCCCCGGGCCTCGAACCCGGAGGCGGACGCGTGGAAACCCTCAAGCCCGGCACGGCGCTGTTCAGCGGCCCGACCGGCGCGGTGCTGCGGGACTCGACCGGCGAGCTGTTCGCCGTCGCCCTGCCCGACGAGGCGGTCGAGGCGGTCCGGGCGGCGCTGACCGCGGACGCGCCCGCCCCGCCCGAGCTGGCGGCGTTCAGCCGCGCCGGGCACCTGGGCCGCCGCGCCGCCTGGCCCGCCGACCGGCGCGTGGTCGGCGTGCTCGACACCGGTGGCCCGGTCGGCGAACCCGGCCGCGGTGGGGAGGACGGCCGCGGGGAGGACGGCCGGGCCGGCGGCTTGGCCGGTGACCCGGCCGGCGGACCGCCCGGTGAGCTGGTCCGCGCCCTGCGCCTGGCCGGCGCCGAGGTGGTCGTCGTGCCGCCCGACCCCGCCGCCGTCCTCGAACTCGCGCCCGCCGCGCTGTGCGCGTGGCACGACGGCCCCGCGCCGGAGCACTGGCTGGAGCTGGATGCGCTGGCCGGGCACGGCATCGGCTGGCAGCGCGTCAGCCGCGAGGGCAGGCACGTGCTGCTCGAACCCCTGGGCGTGTCCCACCGCGACGTGCGGCTGCGCCGGCTCGCCGCCGCCGGTTCGGGGCACGAGCACCTGCGGGCCTACTGGGCCGGCACCCGCGCCGTCACCGGGGACGAGGCGCCCGACGCCGCCGAGCGGGAGCTGATCGCCGCCCTCGCGGTGAAGGACCTGGCCCGCTGGATCACCGGCGCGACCGGCTCCGGCGGCTCCCTGACCCCCGCCGGCGTCCCGGCCGACCGGCGGCTGCGCGTGCTCGACCTCGACACCGGCGCGATCGCCGACCACCCGGTGCTGCCCGTGCCGGACAGTGCGCCGTGAGCTGACCGTGGCGGGGCTCGCGCACACCCTCGTCACGGCCGACCGGCCCGGTCCCGCGGTGCTCATCCGCACCCCGTACGGCCGGCACCACCACCTGCCCGAAGCCGAGGCGTGGGCGCGGCGCGGCTTCCACTGCGCGGTCGGCGACGTGCGCGGCCGGCACGGCTCGCCCGGCGCGTTCCACCCCTACCGGCACGAGGCCGAGGACGGCGCGGCCGTCGTGGACCACCTGCTGGGCCTGGGTTACGACCGGATCATCACCGCGGGCGCCTCCTACGCCGCCCACTGCGCGGTGACCGCCGCCGTCGCCCGGCCGGCGCACGTCGCCGGCGTGCTGGCCGCCGTGCCCGCGCTCGGCCTCGGCGAGACCGCCCGCGAACCCGGCGGCGCGGCCCGCCTGGCGTGCCGGGTCGGCTGGTGGGGCGAGCACGTCTCCCCGGCGCGGCACCCCGACCCGCGGCACACGCCCGTGGTCGACGCGGTGGCCGGGTGGGACGACCTGTGGGCCGCGCCCGAGCGCACCGCCGGGCTGTGGGACGCCCTGCCCGGCCTGACCATGCCGCTGCTGGCCGTCGGCGGGCTGCGCGACCCGTTCGCCGCCGACACCGAACAGCTCGCGCGGCGCTGGGGCGGACCCACCCGGCTGGTCCTCGGGCCCTGGGGGCACGAGCTGGACGCGCCCGCGCCCGGCGCCGCGCTCGCGGGCCGCCGCGTCGGCGCGCTGTACGTCGCCTGGGCCCGTGCGCTGGGAGACCTGCGCGGCGACAAGGCCTTCCTGGCCGTGGACGGGTGGCGCCGCCACACCCCGCACGACGGCCCCACCGGTCCGCCCGTCCCGCTGCGCGTCGTGCGCGGGCGGTTCCGCGCCGACCCCGAGGACCCGTTCCGCTCCGCGCCGCAGGGCGTCCGCGTCGCCGACGACCGGTGCGCGCTGCTGACCGCCGACCTGCCGCCCGGCGAGCTGCGCGGCCGGACCACCGTCACCCTGGACGTGGTCGCCGACACCCCGGACGCCGACTGGGTCGTGCGGCTGTCCCACGACGGCGTCCACGAGGCGCACGCCGTGCGCCGGGTGGCGCACGAACCCGGCGTGCCGCGCACCGTCACCCTCGACCTGCCGCCGGTCGGCCTCGCGGTCACCGGGCCGCTGCGCCTGGAGGTCGCGGGCCACCACTGGCCCCGCCACGCCCGCAACCCGCACACCGGCGAGGACCCCGTGCGCGCCACGACCCTGCTCCCGAGCCGCCGCGAGGTCCGCGCGGCCACCGCCGACTTCCCCTGGCACCCCCGGCGCGCGGACGCCGTCCCCGCCGCCGCACTACCCGAGGAGATCGCATCGTGACCGCGCCGCTGCTGGTGGACCCGCTGACCGGGATCGTGCGCAGGCTCGTGGACGTCGCGCCGGTGCCCGGCGTGCCGCGCCGCTACCGGGCCGTCACCGCCGAGGTCGCCGACGCCCGCCGGCTCGGCACGTGGCCCGCCGACCGGGTCAGCCTGGGCACCACGTTCGGCGACGTGGACGCCGCCCGCGCCGCCGCGGTCGGCGAGGCCGTGGAGCGCTACTGCGGCAACCGCGTCCCGCCGGGCCTGCGCACCGCGACCGCCGCCGAGCTGCGCGCCGAGGGCGCCCGCCACTTCGGGCCCGACGACCTGCCGTTCTTCGCCGACTGGCAGTACGGGCAGCCCGGCTTCCCCTACCGGCCCTTCACCGACGACGTGCCGATCGCGTGGGCCGAGGGCGAGGAGGGCGGCGAACCGTGCCTGCTGCCCGCGTCCTGGGTCCACCTGAACTACCACTCCGGCGCACGCCGCCGCGAACCCCGCCTGCACCACCTCAACTACGCGGGCATCGCCACGGGCGTCAGCGCCGAGGACGCGTTCACCCGCGCCCTGCTGGAGCTGGTCGAGCGCGACGCCCTGGAGCGCTGGTGGCACCTCGGCGCGCCCACCACCGGCATCGCGGTGGACGACGTGCCCGGCCTGGCCGCCGAACTGGCCGGGTGCCCGCTGGAGGTCCACCTGGTGGAGCTGCCCACCGAGCACCCGGTGTCGTGCGTGGCCGCGGTCGTCGTCGACCCGGCCACCGGGATCGTCGCGGGCGGCGGCGCGGCCCGGTTCGACCCGGCGGAGGCGTGCACGAAGGCCGTGCTGGAGGCCGTGCACACGTGGGTGTTCACCCAGGGGCTGCTGGAACCCGACGGCTGGGTGTTCCAGGCCGTCGAAGCCGGTGTCCTCGCCGAGGGCCTGTACCTGGACCACCGCCCCGACCGCTCGTACCGCGACGCGGCGGGGGAGCGGTGCTCGCGCGTGCGCGACCTGGGCGCGCAGGTGCAGGTGTGGCTCGACCCGCGCGTGCGGGCGGAACTGCTGCACCGCTTCACGGAACCGTCCCGGACGACGTCGTTGGCGGTCCGCGGCGACCTGGCCGACCTGCGCGCGAGCCTGGCCGGCGAGCGCGTCGTCACCGTCGACCTGACCACGCCCGACGTGGCCGAGGCCGGGCTGCGCGTGGTGCGCGTCTGCGCCACCGGCCTGGTGCCCAACGCGCCCGCCGCGTTCCGCTACCTGGGGCTGCCCCGCTGGGGCGACACCTCGACCCTGCTCCTCGACCCGCCGCCGTTCCTGTGATCCCGCTGCCCGACCCCGCGCCGGACCTGGACGCGTCCCTGGGGCACGTCCTGCTGAACCGCCGGTCCCGCTACTCGTACCGGCCGCTGGGCCTCGACGTGCTGAGCACGCTGCTGCGGTACGCGGTGGGCGTGCAGCGGCGCGTCCCGCCGCACGTGCTGGGCACCAACCCGACCGCGGGCGGGCTGCCGTCGCTGCGGGTGCACGTGGTGGTGGGCGGCAGGCTGCACGAGTACCACCGCGAGCAGCACGCCCTGGACGACCTGGGTCCCGTGGACCTGGACGGGGTGTTCGCGCAGCCGGAGTTCGCCGAGCGCGCCCACACCGTGGTCGTGCTGAGCGGGCGGATGGGGCCGGGGCTGGCCAAGTACGGGCCGCGCCACCACCGCACGGTGCTGCTGGACGCGGGGATCGCGGTGCAGAACCTGTACCTGGTGGGCACGGCGCTGGACCTGCGGTGCTGCGCGGTGGCCGGGTTCGACGACGAGGTGGCGCGGGAGCGGGTGGGCGAGGCGCCGTTGGCGCTGTTCGTGGTGGGCTAGGGTGCGGTGGGTGCACCGAAAGCCCGCGCTGACCTTTTCCGGAGCCTTGCGCATCCTGGGCAGGCACGACTCCGAGGTGGTCGCCAGGCTCGACAAGGCGTTGGGCGGCGCGATCCTGGCCGCCGGGACGGGCGTGGTGCTGCCGGTCGCGCTGTGGGGGTGGGTCGACCAGAAGAACGAGGCCGTCCGCCTGCTGACCGGGCTGGTCGGCGGGTTGTCGGACCGGTTGGCCGGGGTGCGGGGGCTGGAGCGCCGGGACGCGGTCCTGGCCGCGCACACCACCCTCGTGGCGGCGGCGTTCTTCGAGGTGCTGGACGAGACGCTGGGCAAGGCGGTGCGCGAACTGGCCATCACCGAGGAGGAGCGGCGGTTCCTCGTCACCGGCCGGAGCAAGCGCACGGCGCACCAGTTCTACGAGGACCTGTACCGCTCGGAGGTCCCCGCCCCGTCACCCTCGTGCGGCTTCCACGAGAACCTGGAGCGCATCGCCGAGTGGCTCGTCGTCATGGCCCACCGGCTGTACCTCTTCATCGACGGCCTGGACGTCGAGCGGGGGCTCACCGTGCACTTCGGCGACGACTTCCGCGGGCGCGTCCTCGACCGCTACGAGTCGCACTACCTGCGATTGGCGGAGAAGGCGCCGGAGTTCGTGTTCTGGGCCGTGCTCGGGGAGCACGCCGCCGCCCGGCACCGGATCGACGTCCTGGACGCCGGCCTGAGGACCGCGCTGGACGCCCAGGGACAGGCGTTGTCGCGGGTCATGGCCTTGCTGTGCCTGGTGTCCGAGCGCGGGAGGGGCGTCGACCGCCACCGCGAGGGACTGCACAGGGTGAACACCGGCGTGCTGGACCAGCAGATCGTGCCCGGCGACGCCGAGCGGTACGACACCGAGGTCACGTTCCCGACCATCGAGCGGGCGTTCCTCACGCCGCACTACCGGATCACGGCGTACAGCAGGGAGTCCCGGCCCTCCGACGAGGACTGGTGGTCGGAGCGCGAGGTCTCGCGGGACCTGGAGGTGATGCTGGCCGCGTACCTGACGTCCGCCGACGCCACCAGGGCGCCGATGCTGGTCCTCGGCCACCCCGGCGCCGGGAAATCGATCCTCACCAAGGTGCTCGCGGCCCGCCTGCCGCCCGAGGAGTACACGGTGGTGCGGGTGCCGCTGCGCAACGTGGCGGCCGGCGCGCCGATCATCGACCAGGTGCAGCAGGCCCTGGACCAGGCCACGAACAACCGGGTGCAGTGGCAGGCCATCACCGACCACGACGTGGACACCGTGCTGGTCGTCCTCCTCGACGGCCTCGACGAACTGCTCCAGGCCGCCGCCTTCGGCCGCAGCGGCTACCTCCAGGAGGTCATGGAGTTCCAGCGCATCGAGGAGGAGCAGAACCGCCCGGTCGCCGTGGTCGTCACGTCGCGGACGGTCGTCTCCGACCGCGTCGACATCCCGGCGGGCTCGCCGGTCGTCAAGCTGGAGGAGTTCACCGATGACCAGGTCGTCGCCTGGCTGGAGGAGTGGTCGGTCACCAACGCGATGATGGTCCGGGCCGGCGCGGTGCGCGCGTTGACCGCGGACGAGGCGCTCCACCTGCGCCACCTGGCCCGCCAGCCGCTGTTGCTGCTGATGCTCGCGCTCTACGCGGCCGACCCCAGGTCGCCCAAGCTCGACGCCGGCCTGTCGACGTCGGCGCTGTACGAGAGGATCTTCGACAACTTCGCGCGGCGCGAGGTGCGCAAGCGCGCCGGCGCCCGGCTGTCGGACGACGAGCTGGAGCGCCGGGTGTCCGACCAGGTGTTCCGCCTCTCGGTCGCCGCGCTGGCGATGTTCAACCGGGGCGTCCAGCACGTTCGGGAGGTCGAGCTGCGAGCGGACCTCGTCGCGCTCACCGGTGGCGGCGACCTGCCCGACGACGCGGGGACGCGCCTGCTGGGCGAGTTCTTCTTCGTCCACGCGCCGGAGGCGGTGATCAGGGGCAAGGAGCGGTCCTACGAGTTCCTGCACTCCACGTTCGGGGAGTACCTGGTCGCCCGGCACGTGGTGGGCGAGCTGGCCGCGCTGGCGGACGCGGCGTACGGCGGCCGTTACGGCGACCGCCCGTTGGACGACGAGATGCTGTTCGCGCTGCTCTCCCACCAGGTCTGGGCCGCCCGCCCCTCGATCGCCCAGTTCGCCGTGGAGATCCTCACCACCGCGCCGGTCGGGGAACGGCGGGACGTCCGGCGCGCCCTGGAACAACTGCTCCGGTCCCACCGGGGGAGGCGGCGCTCCAACCGGTACGACGGCTACCGGCCGACACCGGTGGACCTCATCCGGCAGGCGGCGGTGTACTCGGCGAACCTGACCACGCTGGCGATCTGGTGCGGCGCGCAGGACACCGGTTTCAGCCTGGTCGGCCCCTTCGGCGACGACCGGGAGGAGGCCCTGGGGAACTGGCGGTCGGCCCTGTTCCTGTGGCGCTCCGGCCTCGACCGCGACAGCTGGCAGGCCCTGCTGTTCTCGCTGAGCGCCGTCGACGCGACCACCCTGCGCCCGACGCGGACACCCCCGCACCCCTCGGCGGCGGGGATGGAGGAGTACTGGCTGGCCCAGGTCGGCGCCGACCCGGTGCACGCCTCGCGGGTCCGCTGGGGCCTGGGGTTGGTCGACGGGCACGTCTTCCTCGAACAGGGCTCGAACTGGGTCGAGGAGGCGCTCGGCTGGATCGTGCCGGCCCTGGTGTCGACCTGGGAGGTGTCGACGTCGGTCGTCGTGGCTCCTCCCCGGGGCGCCCGCGACGAGGACGTCGAGGAGGTGGGTGGCGCGCTGTCGTTGTTGTTGCGGGTGCGCGTGAAGGAGCTGCCCAGGGAGTTCATCACCAAGGTGGCCCAGAGCCTGGCCGGGTACCCGGAGCCCTTCAGGGTGAGCGTGGAGACCGTGCTGGCGGTGGTCTACTTCCACCCGGCCGTCCTCCTGGAGGTGCCGCAGTGGCAGGACCCCGCTTTCTACCGGAACCGGCGCGAGGACCTGCACCTCATCATGGACTGGGCCTATGCCGACGGGCGGCTCGACCCCGCGCTGTTCTCGCGGTGGGCCGAGCTGCGCACCCGGCTCCTGGGGGAGGACGTGCCGAGGAAGTCGCCGGAGGGCAGCCGGGCGGACCTGTTCCTCCACCTCGACTAGCGGGCGGCCCGGCTCGACTGGCGGGCGGCCCGGCGCAGCGTCGGCGTCACCCACGCCAGCGCCACCCCGGCCGCCAGCACCGCCGCTCCCGCCGCCAACCCCGCCCGAGGTCCCGCCGCCACCGCCACCGCGCCCGCCAGCGCCGCGCCCAGCGGTTGCCCGACACCCCACGACAGCATCCGCGCCGTCGTGTTCACCCGGGACTGCAGCTCCGCCGGGCACACCTGCTGCCGGTAGGTGATCGCGTTGAGCACCACCGTCGAGTGCGCCGTGCCCCACGCCACCGCCGCCACCGCCGCGACCGGCCAGTGCGTGCTCAGCAGCGCCGACACCGCGCACAGCAGCGACACCGGCAGCGCGCCCAGCGCCAACCGCGCACCGCCCCACCGCCGCGCCAGCACCGGCACCAGCTTCGACGCCCCCAGCGCGCCCAGACCCCAGCAGCTGAACAGCACGGCCAGCCGCACGTCACCGCTCGGCGCCACCCCCAGCACCCGGTCCGCCCACGGCACCAGCACCGCCACCCACGCGCCGGCCGCGGCCGAGTGCGTGGCGCCGACCAGGGTCAGCGTGCGCACGACCGGGTGCCGCCACAGGAAGCGCAGGCCCACGCCGATGTCGCGGACCAGCGGGGGGCGGGTCTCCCTCGGCGCGGACAGCGCGCCCGTGATGGCGCGGACCAGCGCCGCCGAACCCGCGGCGGCCACCGCGTGCACCGCGATCAGGCCCGCGGGCGCGGTCACCGCCACGAGCAGGCCCGCGAGGGGCGGCACCGCCAGCTCGGCCAGCGTGGTGCGGCCGTAGAGCTTGGCGTAGGCGGCGGTCAGCGCCTCCTTGCCCACCAGCGACGGCAGCGCGCCGAAGTTGGCCGCGTCGAAGAACACGAACGCGGTCTGCGCGGTGAACGCCACCGCCACCACGTGCGGCGCGGTGAGCACGTCCAGCCACCACGCCACCGGCACGGTCAGCAGCGCGCCGGCCGTGGCCAGGTCCAGGCCGACCATGAGCCGCTTGCGGTCCACGCGGTCCGCCAGCGCGCCCGCGACCAGGCCGAACAGCAGGTAGGGGAGCGCCTCGGCCATCGCCACCGCCGACGTCCAGCCCGCCGAGGACGTCAGCCGGTAGACGAGCACGGGCAGGGCGACGACCGACACCAGGCTGCCCGCGACGGACAGCAGGCGGGCGGCCAGGTAGCGGTTGAAGTCGCGTGGCGGCGCGTCGAGGGTGATCGTCACGACGCCATGGTAATGAATACCATGTTCAATTCCTGAGGGGCCCCGGTGGCGGTGCCCGGCCTCAGCCCCCGTCCGGGCCTCCCGCGAAGACCTGCGCGTACCGCTCCAGGTTGGCGTTGGGGTGCAGCACGGCGTGCAGGCTCAGCGCGTGCACGTCCCGCCGGACGCGGTGCAGCACCGGGTCGTCGCCGGTCAGCACGTCGACCGCGTCCTTGGCCCGCAGGCACGCCTCGATGAGGTCCTGCCGCACCCACGCCCGCTCCTTGGGCGTCCACGTGCCGCGGGCGGTCACCTTCGCGTCGACCACCGAGGCGGCGCGGTGCGCGTGCAGTTCCGCGCCGTCGGCGAGCACCGCGGCCTCCCTGGTGCGGGGGCCGTCGTCGGCGAGCCCGAGCGCCGCGCGGACCAGGCCGATCGCGGGGCCGCTGACCGTCGCGCACGCGGCCGGCGTGTAGGGGGCGCGGAACAGCGGCTGCGCCTGCTCCGGGTCGCCCTCCAGCAGCGGCGTCAGCGGCAGGACGCGGTCCGCGGGCACGAACACGTCCCTGGCCAGCGTGGTCACGCTGCCCGTCGCGCGCAGGCCGGTGGTGTGCCAGTCGTCCACGACCTCCAGGTCGGCCACGGGCAGCGCCAGCACCACCGGCTCGCGGTGCGGCGCCAGCAGCGCGGCGTTGGTGGTCCAGTCGCACTGCGGCGCGCCCGTGGTGAACGCCCACCGGCCGTTGACCAGCACGCCGCCGGGCACGGGCGCGGCGGTCGCGGTCGGGCTGAGGATGCCGGTGATCCGCACGTCGGGTTTGGCGAAGACCTCCTCCCGCACGTGGTCGGGGAAGCGGCCGGCCACCCAGGTCGAGACCGCCCACACCGCCGCGGTCCACGCCGCCGACCCGTCGCCGCGGGCCAGCTCGGCGACCACCCGCAGCACCGTGCCCAGGTCGGCCTCGTGGCCGCCGTGCCCGGTCGGCGCGCGAAGGCGGAGCACGCCCGCGTCGGCCATGGCCTCCAGCGCCTCGTCGTGCAGGCGGCGGTGCCGGTCGCCCCAGTCGGCGTGGGCGTGCAGCACCGGGACGATCGCGGCGGCCCGCCGGACGTGCTCGTCCACCGCAGCCTCCCCCAGTTCTCGCGTTGGTCTCCCACCTTGGCGTGGGCCACGCCACCCGGCAAGCACGGAATAGCCGTAGGTCGGGTACGGTTGAGCCAGTTAGTTGAAAGTGCAACTACTTGAGGAGTGGTCATGCAGTTCGGTGTCTTCACCGTCGGCGACGTGACGCCCGACCCCACGACGGGCCGGACGCCGACCGAGGCCGAGCGCATCAAGGCGATGGTCACGATCGCGCTGAAGGCCGAGGAGGTCGGCCTCGACGTGTTCGCGACCGGCGAGCACCACAACCGCCCGTTCGTGCCGTCCTCGCCGACCACCATGCTGGGCTGGATCGCGGCCCGGACCGAGCGGCTGCTCCTGTCCACCGCCACCACCCTCATCACCACCAACGACCCGGTCAAGATCGCCGAGGACTACGCGATGCTCCAGCACCTGGCCGACGGCCGGGTGGACCTGATGATGGGCCGGGGCAACACGGCCCCCGTGTACCCCTGGTTCGGCAAGGACATCCGCGACGGCATCGACCTCGCGATCGAGAACTACGCGCTGCTGCACAAGCTGTGGCGGGAGGACGTCGTGGACTGGGAGGGCAGGCACCGCACGCCGCTCCAGTCGTTCACCTCCACGCCGCGCCCGCTCGACGACGTGCCCCCGTTCGTGTGGCACGGGTCGATCCGCAGCCCGCAGATCGCCGAGCAGGCCGCCTACTACGGCGACGGCTTCTTCGCCAACCACATCTTCTGGCCGAAGGAGCACTTCCAGCGGCTGATCACGTTCTACCGGGAGCGCTACGAGCACCACGGGCACGGCGCCGCGCACCAGGCGATCGTCGGCCTCGGCGGTCAGGTGTTCATGCGCCGCAACTCGCAGGACGCGGTGCGCGAGTTCCGGCCGTACTTCGACAACGCGCCGGTGTACGGGCACGGGCCGTCGCTGGAGGAGTTCACCGAGCAGACCCCGCTGACCGTCGGCAGCCCGCAGGAGGTCGTCGAGAAGACCCTCACCTTCCGCGACCACTTCGGCGACTACCAGCGGCAGCTGTTCCTGATGGACCACGCCGGCCTGCCGCTCAAGACCGTGCTGGAGCAGCTGGACCTGCTGGGCGAGATCCTGCCCACGCTGCGGCGCGAGTTCGCGATCGGGCGGCCCGCCGACGTGCCGGACGCCCCCACCCACGCCTCGCTGGTCGAGGCCCGCGCCGGGAAGGCGGACGCGCGATGACGGTGTTGACGGTGGTGCACGCGGGCCTCGGCTCGCCCTCGTCGAGCGAACTGCTGGCCGGTCGGCTGGCCGGCGCGGCGGCGGCCCGGCTGCCGGGCGCGGAGGTGCGCACGGTGCACCTGCGCGACCTGGCCCGGGACGTGGCCGACAACCTCGTCACCGGGTTCCCGGGCCCGAGGCTGCGGTCGGCCGTGGAGGACGTCGTCGGCGCGGACGGGCTGATCGCGGTGACGCCGACGTTCAACGCGTCCTACAGCGGGCTGTTCAAGTCGTTCGTCGACGTGCTGGAGCCGGAGTCGCTGGCCGGGAAACCGGTGCTGCTCGGCGCGACCGGCGGGACCGAGAGGCACTCCCTGGTCCTCGACCACGCCCTCCGGCCGCTGTTCGCCTACCTGAGGGCGGTCGTCGTGCCGACCGGGGTGTACGCGGCGTCGTCGGACTGGGGCGCGGAGGGGCTGCCGGCGCGGATCGAGCGGGCGGGCGGCGAACTGGCCGACCTGGTGGCCGGCCGGGCGCCCGCGGCCAAGCCCGCGCTGGACTTCGTGCCGTTCGACCAGGTGCTGGCCGAGCGGTGAGTTGTCCACAGGTGCGGGTGATGGGCGCGCGGGCTGTCGGTGGTAGCCGGCAGAGTTGAGAACAGGGGTCCCCCGGGCACGGGGACCCCTGCGGAAACGCGCCTGACCGCCCACCCGCGCCACGCATAAGGTGCCGATCATGCCCGTTCCGCCCCACCGCACCCCGCTCCACCTCGCGGTGCGCAACGCCGAAGCCCTGACCACCGCGCTCGCCCGCACCCGCGGCCACGAGCTGGTGACCCGCCCCGGTTTCCTGGCGATGACCGGGCCGACGCTGACGCGCGTGCTGGTGCGCCGGCCCGACCCGGCGGCCGACGACCTCGGCGAACTCCGGCTGCTGGTCAAGCGGGCCGAGGCGCGGGTGGTCGTCGAGGACTCCTTCGGCACCGTCGACGGCGCGGCGCTCGGCCTGACCGCCCGGCACATGCCCGTCATGGTCCGGGAACCGAGGCCGCTGCCCGCTCCCGCCGTCGAGGTCGCGCGCGTCCGCACCGCGGCCGACCTCGCGGTGGCCGAGCGGGTCGTGGTCGACGGGTTCCCGATGGCCGGCTTCCCGCCCGGCCGGGCGCTGCCCGCGGGCCTGCTGGACACCGACGGGTTCCACCTGCACCTGGCCCGGCGCGCGGGCGAACCCGCGGGCGCGTGCCTGACCGTCGTCGCCGGGGGCGTCGGCGGCGCGTACTGGGTGACCACCCTGCCCGCGCACCGCTCGCGCGGCGTCGGCCGCGCCCTGATGCACGCGGTCCTCAACGAGTTCCCCGTGCCGATGACCCTGACCGCCGCCACCGCCGGCCGCCCGCTCTACGACTCGCTCGGCTTCTCCGCCGTCGCCCTGGCCACCTGGTGGTCCAACGACTAACCCCGCTCCGGCCAGCGCACGCCCGCCCGCTTGACGATCCGGTCGCCGATCGAGAACCGGCCGTAGACCTTCCGGCTCACCAGGGCGGTGACCACCGCGCCCTCCTCGGTCCGCACGACCAGCAGGCAGTCCCGGCGCACCCCGGTGGTCAGCGCGACCTCCTCGACCCGTCGGTCCACCACCCTGCCGCGGTACGCCACCGCGACCTCGGCCCCGATGTGCCGCTGCTGGAGGACGACCAGGTACAGCACCGCCCCCAGGAGCACGAACCCCACGACGACCATGTCCACGGGCGACCCCCACTCCGGTTCGGATCGGGTGCTCACGACCACCGCGCCGGTGTGGCGGCGCCGGGCGGCCTCCGGCCCATTCTGGCCCTCCCGGGCCTCCCGCGGGTGGGCGTTCCCGGAAGTGGGGCGGCGGTTCTGACGGGGACCGCCGGCGATCACCGGCGGGCACGGGTCGCGAGCGGCCACCAGACGCCCAGTTGGACCACGGCCAGCGCCGCGGCGAATGGCACGAGCGCCCACGCGCCCGCACCCTGCGCCAACGCGCCGGCCAGCCACGGCAGGGCGGCGCCGCCCACCACCGAACCGGCGTTCACCACGCCGATGGCGGCGGGCGCGAGCCGTTCGGTGGTCAGCCTCGGCACGAGCGCCATCGTGGTCGGGAACACCGGGCCGAGGAAGAAACCCAGCAGCGCCAGGCCGACCACCGCGGCGCCGGGCAGCGACCAGACCACCGCGGCCGCGGCGACGCCCGCCAGGCAGGCGGTCATCAGGCCGGTGTCGGTCAGCCCCAGCCTCGCCGCCACCGGGCTGATCAGGAAGCGGCCCAGGGTCAGCCCCAGCCAGTAGCCGCCGACCGCGTACCCGGCGAGCTGGTCGGACAGGCCCCGCGAGTCGACCAGGTGGCTGAACGCCCAGTTGCCGACGCCCAGCTCCAGTCCTACGTAGACGGTCAGCAGGACCGCGCCGAGCAGCACCCCCGGCTGTCGCAGCGCCGCCGCGGCCAGGCCGCCCGGGACGCGTTCCCGGGACGTCCCCGGCGCCGGCCCGGGGTGCGCCACCAGGAAACCCGCCACCAGCGGCGCGCTCGCCAGGCCGAGCACCAGCCACACCGCGGGCCACGGCGCGTGCGCCAGGACCCGGGTGGCCAGGACGGGGCCGAGCAGGGCGCCGACGCCGAAGAACGCGTGCAGCCGGTTGAGCAGCGCGGTGGCCCCGGGCAGGGAGGCGAGGCGGGCGTTGAGGGCGGACTCCAGCAGGCCCGCGGCGTAGCCGATGGCGAGTTGGAGCAGCACCAGCACCGCGAACGCCGGGCGCGCGGCCGTGACCAGGGCGGTGAGGGTGTAGAGCGCGCCGCCGGCGACGAGCGTGGCGCGGTAGCCGAACCGGTGCAGCAGCGCCCCCGCGGTGGCCCCCGCGACCATGAAACCCGCGGAGGCGGTGAAGAAGGTGAGGCCGATCGTGGCCCGGTCCACGCCGTAGTCGTCCATCTGCTCGACCAGCAGCACGCCGCCCGCGCCGGTGCCGAGACCGATGAGCGCGAACGTCGCGTAGGCGAGGGGCACCGAGGCGCTGCGCATGGCCGGACCTCCCGGTCGGGTGATCCGGCCAGGGTAGTGGAATAACCCCGGGCAGATCACGCGTTAATTCGATCCGGACATTTCCGGTCGGGCGTGCTGTCGGGTTTCGTGGCTTTTCGTGGCGTGCTGCCCGGTGAATCGGCCGGGGTGACGCGGAAAGCGCGCCCGGGTGACCGGTGCTCAGCTGGTGGGAGCCGCGAACGGGTGATCATGCCGCGACACCGCGTGGTTTCCACACCGTGGGACGGCGGGGTGTGCCCGGGACGGGGAAGGGGCACGCGGTGTGGGAGACTGCGCGCCATGGCTCCTCTTCGCTTCGCCCTGCCCAACAAGGGTTCGTTGAGTGCTCCCGCGGCGCAAATGCTGGCGGAAGCGGGCTACCGGGTGAACAGGTCCGGCCGTGAGCTGATCGTGGCGGACCCGGCAAATGATGTGCAGTTCTTTTTCCTGCGGCCCCGGGACATCGCGGTGTACGTCGGGGAGGGGTCGTTGGACGTCGGTATCACCGGCCGCGACTTGCTGCTCGATTCGACGGTGTCCGCGAAGGAAATCCTGCCGCTCGGCTTCGGGCGGGCGAAGTTCTTCTTCGCGTCCAAGCCCGGCACCATCGACGACGCGGCGGGGCTGGAGGGCAAGCGGATCGCGACCAGCTACCCGAACCTGGTCGAGCAGCACTTGAACGACCTGAACATCAAGGCGCACCTGGTGCGGCTGGACGGCGCGGTGGAGACGGCCGTGGAGCTGGGCGTGGCCGACGCGATCGCCGACGTGGTGGAGACCGGCATCACGCTGAAGACCTCGGGCCTGGAGACGTTCGGCACGCCGATCCTCAAGTCGGAGGCCGTGCTGATCCAGGGCGACACCGTCGCCGACGCGCCGGATTCGGTGCGCGCGGTGGAGATCCTGCACCGGCGGCTCCAGGGCGTGCTCATCGCCCGGCGCTACGTGATCCTCGACTTCGACTGCCCCGTGGAGGCGCAGGAGGAGGCGTTCAAGCTGGTGCCCGGCATCGAGTCGCCCACCGTCTCGCCGCTGGCCCGCGAGGGCTGGGTCGCGGTCCGCTCGCTGGTGCCGCGCGACGACGCCCCGTTCATCATGGACGAGCTGTGGCGCGTGGGCGCCCGCGCCATCCTGGTCAGCTCCCTGGACACCTGCCGCATCTGAAAACCCCGCGAGTCGTACGTCCAGGACTCGCGAGTCGTACGTCCAGGACCCCCGAACTCCACGTTCACGCACGCCCCGGTGTGCGCGGACGTGGAGTTCGTCGTTTCCGGACGTACGACACGGTGGTCCTGGACGTACGACTCGCGGTGTCTGGACGTACGACTCGCGGTGCTAGGTCTGGTCTAGCGGGGAACTCGCGACTTCAGGGTGGGGGCGTGGGAGTGGGCGTCGGAGATCAAAAGGTGGAGTGGCGCGGCGCGTCCCCGGGACGTTCTGGAGAGGACAAGATGAACGCCATCGAAACGTCGGGACTGGTCAAGGTGTTCGGCGACACCCGCGCGGTGGACGGCGTCGACCTGACCGTGCCCGCCGGGACGGTGTACGGGCTGCTCGGCCCCAACGGGGCGGGAAAGACCACGACGGTGCGGATGCTGGCCACGCTGCTGCGGCCCGACGGGGGAGAGGCCAGGGTCTTCGGTCACGACGTGCGCGCCGACCCCGACGCCGTGCGCTCGCTGGTCAGCCTCACCGGCCAGTACGCCTCGGTCGACGAGGACCTGACCGGCACCGAGAACCTGGTCATGCTCGCCAGGCTCCTCGGCCACGGCCGGGCGCCCGCGCGCGACCGCGCGGCACGGCTGCTGGAGGCATTCGGCCTCACCGACGCGGCAGGCAAGCAGGTCAAGCACTACTCGGGCGGCATGCGCCGCAGGCTGGACATCGCGGCCAGCATCCTCAACACCCCGAAGCTGCTGTTCCTGGACGAGCCCACCACGGGCCTCGACCCGCGCAGCCGCAACCAGGTGTGGGACATCGTCCGGGCGGTCGTCGCGCACGGCACCACCGTGCTGCTCACCACCCAGTACCTCGACGAGGCCGACCAGCTCGCCTCCCGCATCGCGGTGATCGACCACGGCCGGGTCATCGCCGAGGGCACCAAGGGCGAGCTGAAGGCGTCGGTGGGCGTCGGCGCGGTGCACCTGCGCCTGCGCGACGCCGAGCAGCGCCCGGTGGCCCAGCGCGTGCTGACCGAGGTGCTCGACGCGGACGTGCTGCTCGACCACGACCCGGTCGCGCTCACCGCCCGGCTGTCCGGCCGCGCCACCGAGCAGGCCGCCGAGGCGCTGGCCCGGCTCGCCCGCGAGGGCGTCACCGTGGACAACTTCTCCCTGGGCCAGCCCAGCCTGGACGAGGTCTTCCTCGCCCTGACCGACAAGAACGAGAAGAACGACGAGAACGAGGAGGCGGCGGCGTGACCGTCACCAAGGACGCGGAACTGCTGCCCGCGCCCAAGACCGAGGACCTGGCCACGGTCCTGCTGGAGACCGGGCGCCCGCCGCGGCCGACCGCGCTGTCCGCGTCGCTCACGTTCGGCTGGCGCGCCGTGCTCAAGATCAAGCACGTGCCCGAGCAGCTGTTCGACGTGACCGCGTTCCCGATCATGATGATCCTGATGTTCACGTTCCTGTTCGGCGGCGCGCTGGCCGGCTCGCCGGGCGAGTACGTCCAGTACCTGCTGCCGGGCATCACGGTCACCAGCGTCGTGATGATCACCATGTACACGGGCGTCGCGGTGAACACCGACATCGAGAAGGGCGTGTTCGACCGGTTCCGGACGCTGCCGATCTGGCGGCCCGCGCCGATGGTCGGCTACATCCTGGGCGACCTGCTGCGCTACGTGCTCGCCTCCACCACCATCATGGTCGTCGGCCTGATCCTCGGGTTCCGGCCCGGCGGCGGGTTCGCCGGCGTCGTGCTCGGCGTCGCGCTGCTGGTCGTCTTCTCGTTCGCGTTCTCCTGGGTGTGGACCATGTTCGGCCTGCTGATGCGCAGCGAGAAGTCCGTGATGGGCGTGAGCATGCTGGTGCTGTTCCCGCTGACGTTCCTGTCCAACGTGTACGTCATGCCCACCACGATGCCCGGCTGGCTCCAGGCGTTCGTCAACGTCAACCCGATCACCAAGCTGGTCGACGCGGTGCGCGCGCTGATGGCGGGCGAGTTCGACGCCGACGCGATGCTGTGGACGGCGGGGTACTGCGCGGCCTTCACGCTGGTGTTCGGCTCGCTGACCATGCGCCTCTACAACCGGAAGTGAGACCGTCCTGAGTAGACGCACGTCGTCCCGGTCGAGACGGTCTCCCGCAGGTGGGCCGCGAGACCGGGGTGGCGCGCGTCGAGCTTGCGCAGCGCGTCGCGGATGCGGGCGGTGACGGTCTTGCGGGCCCGCTCCGCCTCGTCGCCGAGCCTCCTGGTCCGCCCGGCCAGCCCGGCCGCGGCGCGCAGCTCCTCCAGCAGGGCCGCCCGTTCCCGGTCGAGCGCGGCGGCCCGGTCGTCGTCGGGCGCCCGGTCGATCTCCTCGTCCAGCAGCGCCAGGCGCCGCCGGTAGCGGGCCTTGGCCTCGTCGTCGAGCACCAGGTCGCCGCCGAGCCGCGCGAACGCCACCGCGCCCGGCGCGAGCAGCGTCACCGCGGGCACCGCCTCGCCGGGCCTGCTCAGCAGCACGTGCAGGTCGCGCAGCCCCTTCGAGTCCGGCACCCGCACCGTCACCCCGTCGAACGACAGCGCCCACACCTCGCCGTCGCGGCGGAACTCGTCGGCCGGCCCGGCGTCGGCGAGCCGCGCCAGGGTGGGCACGACCGCGGGCGCCGCGCCGGACCGCGCGCGGGCCGCCGCGGCGAGGTGCCGGTCCGCCAGCGCGGCCCACGGCCGGGCTCGCATCCGCTCGGCCGACCGGCGCGCCGCGGTCAGCTCCGCCACGGCCTCGTCGCACCGGCCCAGCACCAGGTCCACCACGCCCAGCCACAGGTCGACCGGGCCGCTGATGTCGCACCCGTACAGCGACACCAGCCACTTGCCGCGGTGCGGCGCCAGCAGCCCGCGCACCCGCGCCGCCAGCTCGCGGTCGCCCGCGGCGGCCGCGAACTGGGCCAGGAACCGCAGCCGCAGCGAGCCGAGCGCCAGCGGGTACCGCTCGTTCGACACCGGCGGGTCGAGCGGGTCCAGCAGGTCCAGGTGGACGCGGGCCGCCTCGACGTCGCCGCGCTCCAGCGCCGCGAGGCCGAGCAGCAGCCCGGCGGCCGGGTGCGCGGTCGCGGCCGGTTCCGCCGCCAGCTCGTCCAGCTCGGCGAACCGGCCCTGCGGCAGCAGCAGGGCCCACCGCAGGTGCAGGTGCATCACCGCGAACGCCGAGTGCCCGCACGCGCCCATGTCCGAGGCCCTGGCCAGCAGCGCCTCGGCTTCGGCGTACCGGCCGTGCAGGGTGCTGATGATCGCCTGGTCGACGGCGGCGGAGAAGCTGTACCTGGTGGCGCCCAACCGGTCCGCCAGGGCCACGAACGCGTGGAGCTGGTCCAGGTAGCGCGGGTCGCCCAGCTCCACCAGCGCCACCCAGCGCAGCGAGGACGCGAACTGCTCGGCGTTGTGGTCGCCGCTGCGGCGGGCCACGGTGATCAGCTCGTCGGTCAGCGCCAGCCGCTGCTCGGCGTCGGCGATGCCGGTGGAGGTGTCGTGCGCGACCCACAAGCCCGCGGCGAGCGCGGTGTCGTCGGCGGCCACCTCCGCGGCGCGCACGCCCATCCGGCGGGCCAGCTCCTCCACCGGCACGTCCGGCGGCGGTCCGATGAACCGGCCGTACGCCTCGCGCAGCAGCCGCCCGCCGGCCTCCTCCTGGTCGCCGAACCGGAAGCGGGCCAGCGCCACGCGGGCCAGGGGTTCCGGGTCGGCCAGCGACCGGGCCAGGTCGGCGGCCTCGTCGAAGACGCGGTGCGCGGCGGCGTGGTCGCCGGCGTGGCACAGCTCGGGCCCCAGCTCGACGGCCACCGCGATCCGCCGGAGCGGGCCGCGGGCCCGGTCCAGCGCCCGCCGGTAGTGGCCCACCGCCTCCTCGAACGCGAGCCGGCTGCTCGCGTCCCGGGCCGCCGCCACGATGGCGTCGACCACGCGGTCGGCGGGCAGCCGGTCGCCCGCCAGGTGGGCGTGCCGGGCCAGGTCCGCGGGCAGCACCAGCTCGGCCAGGTCGCCCTCCAGCGCCCGCACCACGGCGGCGTGCCGCTCGTCCGCGTCGGGCAGCGCGTCGTACAGCGCCTCGCGCACCAGGTCGTGGGCGAAGGCGAACCGCCCGCCGCCCACGGCGAGCACCAGCCGCGCCCGCACGGCCTGCTCCAGCAGCCGGTCCGCCTCGGGCGCCGGCAGGGCCGCGGTCGCGGCCAGCACCCGCCGGTCGAACTCGCGCCCCAGCACGGCCGCCGCGGCCAGCAGCTCGCCGACGGGAGCGGGCAGCAGCGACAGCCGCCGCCGCACCGCGTCCCGCACGCCCGGCGCGACCGCGGTGACGGGGCCGCCGCCGTGCCAGAGGCGGGCGGTCTGCTCGACGAAGAACGGGTTGCCGCCGGTGCGCCGGTGCACCTCGGCGGCCAGTCCCGGGTCCGGCTCCCGGCCCGCCGTGCGGGTCATCAGCTCGCGGACCCCGTCGGGGTCGAGACCGGTCAGCGAGAGGGTGGTGGCGCGGCCGAGCAGGGGCGTCAGCAGCGGGCGCGCCGGGTGCTCCTCGGCGTCCACCTCCGCGTCGCGGTAGGTGCCGACCAGCAGCAGCCGTTCGAACCAGGTGTGCCGGGCGGCGAACTCCAGCAGCCTCAACGACGCCGGGTCGGCCCAGTGCAGGTCCTCCAGCACGACCACCACCGGCCGGTGGTGCGACACCGCGACCAGCGCCGTGGTCACCGCGTCGTAGAGCGGGAAGCCCTCCGGCGGCTGACCGGCGGGCGCCTCGCCGAGCAGCACGGCCAGAGGCGCCCGGTCGACCGCGGCCCACTCCTCGGCGGTGGCGGCCCGGCGCAGCGCCCGCACCACCTGCACCCACGGCCAGTAGCCGGGCGCGCTGTCGGAGTCCCAGCACGACCCGGCGAGCACCAGGGCGCCGCGCTGCCGCGCCTGCTCGGCCGCTCCGGTCACCAGGGTGGTCTTGCCGATGCCGGGTTCGCCGGCGACCAGCACCAGCCCGCCGTGGCTGCGGGTGGCGCGGTCGACCTCGGTGTGCAGCACCCCGGCTGGGTGGTCCCGTCCGATGAGTCGCATGGCAGGTGGAACTTAGCCCACGGGACCGACGGGAACCCGGCGTTCAGGTCACTTCGGACGGAAAGATTCGCTCACCTGTGCGAACATCGCGTCCACCGCGCCGGGCAGCGCGGCCGGGTCGCCGTCGGACAGCTCCTGCCCCGAGCGGTAGCACGCCAGGGCCAGGTGCGGTGCGAGCACGGCCGCCTCGCGCGGCGCGCCGCGCGCCAGCAGGTTGTCCCGGAACAGCTCGCACAGCAGGTGGAACTTGCGCGCCGCGCGGTCCCGCAGCTCGGGGTTCTCCCGCACGAGCCGCTCGTGGGCGCGGTAGTGCTCCTCGTCGGCGGTGAGGTCGCGGCACAGCTCCACCACCAGCTCGCGGATCTGCGCGAGAGCGCCCGCCAGGTCGTCCACCGGCGGCAGCGCGCGGTGCAGCTCGGTGAGCCGCTCGACGACCTGCTGCTCGTCGGAGAAGGCGACCTCCTGCTTGTCGCCGAAGTAGCGGAAGAACGTGGTGCGCCCGACCTCGGCGCGCTCGGCGATGTCGGCCACGGTCACGTCGGCGAACCCGCGTTCGGCGAACAGGGCGTACGCGGCCTCCACGATCTGCTCGCGCGCTCGTTGGCGCTTGCGCTGGCGCAGCGGAGGGCGTTCGGGCACGGGAGCAGCATAGCGCTCCGGCACGGCGTTCAGTATGGTACTCAGTACCAGTTAGAATCGAGTACCTGGAGGAACCGTGTCCACCATACTGATGACGGGTGCGAGCCGGGGCCTGGGCCGCCACGCCGCCGAGCACCTGCTGCGCCACCACCCCGACCGCCACCTGCTGGTGTTCAACCGCAGGCCGGGCCTGGCCGCCGAGCTGGCCGCGAGCACCGGCAACCGCAACGTCTCGGAGATCACCTGCGACCTCGCGTCCTTCGCCGACATCCGGCGCGCGGCCGCCGAGGTGGACCGGCCGCTGGACGGGTTCCTGGGCAACGCCGGGCTCCAGATGCAGTCCACCCGCGAGACCACCGCCGACGGCGTCGAGGCGACCTTCGGCGTCAACGTGCTCGCCTACCACCTGCTGCTCAACCTGCTGCTGCCGAAGTTCGCCGACCCGGCGCGCATCGTGGTGGTCGGCAGCGACGTGCACGACCCGGCGCACAACAGCCTGGGCCTGATCCCGCCGCCGCGCTGGACCTCCCCGCGCGAGCTGGCCAGGCCGTCCGACGGCGGCGGCCGGGAGGGCAGGCGCGCGTACGCCACCAGCAAGCTCGGGGTGCTCTACCTCGTGCACGCGCTCGCGCGCCGGCTGCCGGAGGGCGTGGACGCCTACACCTACAACCCCGGCTTCGTGCCGGGCACGGACCTGGCGCGCGACGCGAACCCCGTGGGGCGGGCGCTGTTCGCGGGCGTCGGCAGGCTCCTGCTCGCCACGCCGGTCGCCACCGGGCCCGTCGAGGCGGGGCGGTTGCTGGCCGAGGCGATGGCGGGGCCGCGCCCCGGCACGAGCGGTTCGTACATCGACCGGGGCCGGGTCACGCCGTCGTCGGCGGAGTCCTACGACGAGCGGCGCGAGGAGGAGCTGTGGGCGGTGGCCGACGAGCTGTGCGGCCTCACGGGCGCGGAGCGCCGCCCCGCGTGAGCCCGCCGGGGCGCAGGGCCCGCCGGGGCGCGTGACGGGGGTGCGAAGGGCGGGCGAACAACCCTTTGTCGAACGCCATTCGCCTCCCTATGCTCCCTGGGAGCGCTCCCAGAACGACCTGGGACCGCGGCTGTCGCCCTGCCAACGGCGGTGAAGGGACAAGACGACGTGAGGCTGTTGCTGCTCGTCACGCTGATAGCGGCCACCCTGGTCACCCCCGGCACGGCCGGGGCCGACCCCGGCCCCTGGCTCGAGGCCGAGGACGGCGCGCTGTCCGGCACGGTGGTCGAGACGGGCGTCGAGGGCTTCTCCGGCACCGGCTACGTGGCCGGGTTCGACGAGCCCGGCGACACCCTGACCATCACCATCCCGGACAGCCCCGGCGGCCTGCACGACCTCACCATCCGCTACGCCACCCCGTACGGGCCCAAGAACGCCGCCCTGTCGCTCAACGGCGCCGCCATCGGCGAGGTCCCGCTGCCCGAGCACGCCTCGTTCACGGAAGCCACCGGCTCCAAGGTGCTGCTGGCCGAGGGCGACAACACCCTCACCTTCGGCACCGGCTGGGGCTGGTACCTGGTCGACGCGGTCAAGGTGACCCCGAGCGCGCCGCCCGAGCCCGGCGTCCACGAGGCCGAGGACGGCGTCCTGAACGGCACCGTCGTGGAGAGCGCGGTGCCCGGCTTCTCCGGCCGCGGCTACGTGGCGGGCTTCGACAGCGGCACCGACAGCGTCGCCATCACCATCCCGGACAGCCCCGGCGGCCTCCACGACCTGACGATCCTCTACGCCACCCCGTACGGGGCCAAGACCGCATCCCTGTCGCTCAACGGCAGCGGCCTGGGCGACGTCCAGTTCCCGGCGAACCCGTCGTTCAGCGCCATCGGCGCGGGCAAGGTGCTGCTGGCCGAGGGTGACAACACGCTGACCATCACGAACAACTGGGGCTGGTACCTGATCGACGCGATCAAGGTGACCCCGAGCGCGCCCCGCGGCCCGCACCGGGTCACCGGCGCGCTGACCGACCCGGCCGCCACCCCGGAGGCCAAGGGCCTCATGCGGTACCTGGCCGCCAACTACGGCGAGAACATCCTGTCGGGCCAGCAGGACCAGGCGAGCATCGACTGGGTCGAGCAGAACGTCGGCGAGGCGCCCGCCGTCGGCGGCTACGACCTCATGGACTACTCGCCCAGCCGCGTCGAGCGCGGCACCGTCGGCCGGGACGTCGACCACGCCCTGGCCTGGGACCGGCGCGGCGGCATCGTCACCCTGGCCTGGCACTGGAACGCGCCGTCCGGCCTGATCGACCAGCCGGGCAAGGAGTGGTGGCGCGGCTTCTACACCGACGCCACGACCTTCGACCTCGCCGCCGCCCTGGCCGACCCGAACTCGACCGACTACGAGCTGCTCATCCGGGACATGGACGCCATCGCCGTGCAGCTCAAGCGCCTGGCGGACGCGAAGGTGCCGGTGCTGTGGCGCCCGCTGCACGAGGCCGAGGGCGGCTGGTTCTGGTGGGGCGCCAAGGGCCCCGAGCCCGCCAAGCGGCTGTACCGGATCCTGCACGACCGGCTGGTGGACCACCACGGCCTGCACAACCTCATCTGGGTGTGGAACTCCATCGCGCCCGAGTGGTACCCCGGTGACGACGTCGTCGACGTGGTGTCCATGGACTCCTACCCGCCCCAGGGCGACCACGGCCCCGTGATCGGCCCCTACGAACGGCTGGTGGAACTGGGCGGCGACCGCAAGCTGGTGGCGCTGGGCGAGGTCGGCTCCATCCCCGACCCCGACCTGCTGGCCGCCTACGAGGCCCGCTGGAGCTGGTTCGTCACCTGGTCCGGCTCGTTCATCCAGGACGGCGTGGTCAACCCGCTGGACTTCGTGCGCCGCGTCTACGGCCACGAGCGCGTGGTCACGCTCGACGAGCTGCCCGACTTCAAGACCACGCCCGGCCGGTGCGACGCGACCCTGCGCGTGGTCGCCCGGTGGGGCAGCGGGTTCCACGCCGAGGTCACCGTCCGCCACCCGGAGAACTCGCCGTCCCGGGGCTGGCGGGTGAGCTGGCAGCTCGGCGAGGGCCAGCGGATCGGGAACCAGTGGAGCGCGAAGATCACCACCAGCGGTTCGACCGCGACGGCCGTGAACCTGCCGTGGAACGGCGCCGTCAAGCCCGGCGGCAGCACCACGTTCGGGTTCCTGGCCAGTGGCTCCCCGACGGCGCCTGCGCTGACTTGCGCTATCGGGTGATGTCGTCCGGTGGGCCGGCGGGGGCGAACAGGGGACCGGACGCGGTGTCCGCACCCACCTCCCGCCACCACCGGGCTTGCTCGGGTGTCGTGACGCCGGTCGCGGTCAGGCCGATGCCGGCGTCGCGCACCACCCCCAGCACGCCCGCCAGCGCGCGGGCCGCCGCGGTGCCCGGTCGGGCCGCGGCCGTCTGACCCACCCGCACCGCCCGCACCGGCAGGCCGTCCACCACCCGCGGCAGGTCCTCGGGCGAGCCGGTGAACCCCTCCAGCTCGACGCCCACCCCGTCGTCGGCCAGCACCTCCAGGTTGTCGGCCACCTCGCCGCGCCCGGAGAACAGCACCCGGCCGGTCACGCCCAGCCGCAGCGACGACGGCGCGAGCCCGGTCCCGCGCAGCGCCCCGTGCACCACGCCGACCAGGTCCGGGTCGGCGGCCTGGCTCGGCGACAGCGCCCAGTGCACCGGCAGGTCCCGGCCCAGCCGCTCCCGCCACGCCACCGCCTGACCGCACGCCTCCCGCAGCACCCACGAACCCAGCGGCACGGCCAGCCCGGTGTCCTCGGCCAGCGCCACGCACTGCTCGTGCGGCAGCTCGTCCAGCGCCGGGTGGTCCCACAGCAGCAGCGCCTCGGCGGACTCCACCGACCCGTCGGCCAGCCGCACCACCGGCCGGTACCGCACCAGCAGCTCGTCGTCCTCCCACGCGCCGGCCATGGTGGCGGCCAGGCTGAACGCGCGCCGGTCCCGGCCGTCCTGCTCCGGGTCGGCCAGCTCCCACTGCCGGGCGCCGCCGCCCTTCGCGCGCCGCAGCGTCAGGTCCGCCGAGTCGAGCAGGTCCAGCGGCGACGAGTCGCGCGGCGGGCGGTGCACCACGCCGATGGTGGCCGACACCGCGATCCGGTGGCCGTGCGAGGTGAACGGCGCGGACAGCACCTCGTTGATCCGCCGCACCGTGGTGACCACGTCCGGCGTGCCCGGCGAGTTCTCCACCAGGATCGCGAACTCGTCGTGGCCGAACCGGGCCACCATCGCGTTCTCGCCCGCGACGACCGACTCCAGCCGCCCGGCCACCACCTTGAGCACGTGGTCGCCGACCTCGCGGCCCAGCCCGCCGGTGAAGCGGGAGAAGCCGTCCAGGTCGAGGTGGAACACGGTCACGCCGGTGCGCGGGTCGGCGGTGCGCAGGGCCTGCTCCAGGCGGCTGGTGAAGTACTGCCGGTTCGGCAGCCTGGTCAGCACGTCGTGCAGCGCCTGGTGGTTGAGCTGGCCCTGGAGCAGGTTGACGTCGGTGGCGTCCTCGGCGAGCACGACCACCTGCGGCGGCGCCTCCACCCGGTGCAGCGGCGACAGCGTGAGCATCACCCACGCCGGTTCGCCGTCCGCGCGCAGCAGCCGGTACGGCTGGGTGACGGTCCGCGCGCCCTCCCGGGCGGCGTCGCCCGCCAGCCCGGCGACGTCGGCGCGCAGCCCCGCCCGCTCGTCGGGGTGCGCCAGGTCGAACAGCGACGTGCCGGTCAGCTCGTCGGGCGACCGGTCCAGGATGCGGGCCAGCGCCTCGTTCACGCGCACCAGCACGCCGTCCGGCTCGACGGTCGCGATGCCCGTGGACGAGTGCGTCTCCAGCAGCTCGACCCGCGCCCGGCTCAGCCGCAGCTCCACCTGGGCCTCGCGCATCGCCTTGTAGAGCGAGCGACCCAGGTGCTCCTGCTGCTCCATCGTGGCCTGCCGGACGCGTTCGACGAACGACGCCGACAGCGCGGCGATCACGTCCACCACGCGGTTGCGCAGCCGGTCGGCGGGCGCGAGCGACGTCATGCCGAGCAGGCCCTTGCTGACGACCTCGATCGAGATCTGGAGCCCCTCGGGCGTGGTGCAGTTCAGGCCCACCAGCGCCTCGCCGACGTCGCGGCCCGCGTGCTGCGCCGCCGACTCGACGGCCACGCCGGCGCACAGCCGGTCGACCAGGCCCGCCAGCCGGTTCTCCAGCTCGGCGGTCGACATCGGGACGAACGTCCGCGAGCTGAGCAGGTACGCCCACTTCTTGGCGAGCTTCGTGCGGACCCGCAGCTCGTCCGGGTCCAGGGGCAGCGGAGCGGTCACGGTCAGCCGCCGTCGAGGGGCTTGCGGCCGACGCCCACCCAGACCTGGGTGTTGTCCTCGGCCCGGTTCGCCACGTCGCCCGCGCCCGTCGGCCGCCACAGCGCGCACCCGACCACGCCCGGCTCGACCAGCTCGTAGCCGTCGAACAGCGCGGCGACCTCCGCGTGCGTGCGGTAGACCAGGTTGTCCCTGGACCTGCTCTCCCGGACCTGCTCGGCCGCGCGGCGCATGGTGCCGGGGCGCCCGTCGGCGGTGGCGTGCGAGACGACCAGGTAGCTGCCCGGCGCCATCCGGTCCCGGTAGCGGGCCAGCAGCGCGCCCGGCTCGTCCTCCGGGGTCAGGAAGTGCACGACCAGCAGCAGGAGCAGGGCCACCGGCTCGTCGAAGTCGAGCAACCCGGTGACCTCCGGTTTGCCCAGCACGTCGTCGGGGTCGCGCAGGTCGGCCTGCACGGCGGTGGAGTTCGGGTCGCCCGCCAGCAGCAGCTCGCCGTGCGCGACGGCCACCGGGTCCTTGTCCACGTAGACCACCCGGCACCGCGGGTCCAGGTCCTGGGCGACCTCGTGCACGTTGCCCACGGTCGGGATGCCCGAGCCGATGTCCAGGAACTGCCGCACCCCGCTCCCCACCAGGTGGCTCACCGCGCGGCGCAGGAACGCCCGGTTCAGCCGGACCAGGTCGCGGGTGCCGGGAAGCGCCGCGGCGACCTTCTCCGCCATGGCCCGGTCGACGGCCAGGTTGTGCGCACCGCCGAGCAGGTAGTCATAGGTGCGGGCGATGCTCGGCACGGACGTGTCGATGCCTTCCGGGACCCAATCGAGGTCACTCACGGCGCACTCCGGACTTTCACGCTGGGGTGTCGGGGTGGATCCATGACATCCAACCGCCTGTGGGCCGTCGGCACCAGGGGAGTCAACAACTTAACTCTAATGCGCGATCCCGCGGGCCTCCGAACGGCGCATAGAGTGCTCTGGGTCAATGCCCGGTAGGAGGAGGAGCGGCACACGATGACCGCAAGCCCCAAAACCGGTGGCGCCGGAAAGCGCGAGGTTCCCGCGGTTCCCGGCCGATTACCCGTGCTGGGGCACACCGCGGCCCTGTTGCGACAAAGGCTCGCGTTCACCTCCGCCCTGCGGCAGCACGGCCCCGTCGTGCGGGTCTACCTGGGAGGACTCCCGCTGCACTTCGTCACCACGGCCGAATTGGCGCACCGGGTGCTGGTCGGCGAGGCGTTCGAGAAGGGCATCTTCGTCGACAAACTCCGCCGCGCCTTCGGCGACGGCCTGGTGAGCACCGACGGCGATTTCCACCGCCGGCAGCGCCGGATGATCCAGCCCGCCTTCCACCGCCGGTTCCTGGTGCGCTATTCGGAAACCATGAGCGTGCTCGCCGACGAGGTCGCGAATTCCTGGCGGGATGGACTCGTGGTGCACGTGGACCGGTTGGCGCAGGACATCGCCATCTCGGTGGTCGGCAGAACCCTGTTCTCGACGGATTTCGACGCGCGGATCAGCGCGGAGATCCGGGCGCACACGCCCACCCTCATCAGGCTCGGGGTGGTCCGGGCGCTGTCGCCGGCGCTGCTGGAGAGGCTGCCGATCCCGGCCAACCGGCGGTTCGACGAGGCGGTCGCGCGCGTGCACCGCGTCGTGGACGAGGTCGTCGACTCCTCCCGCGGCGACCGCGGCGACCTGCTGTCGGTCCTGCTCGCCGCCCGCGACGAGGACACCGGCGAGCCGATGAGCAGGCAGCAGGTCCGCGACCACGTGGTCACCCTGCTCACCGCGGGCTCCGAGACCACCGGCACCACGCTGGCGTGGCTGTTCCACGAGCTGGCCCGCAACCCGGACGTGGCCGACCGGCTGCACGCCGAGGTGGACGGCGTGCTCGGCGGCCGGGCCGCGACGGCCGACGACCTGCGCGCGCTGCCGTACACCCGGCGCGTCGTGGACGAGGTGCTGCGCGCGTACCCGCTGTGGCTGACGCTGCGGCGCACCAACGCCGCCGTCCGGCTGGGCGACGTGGAGCTGCCCGCGGGCGCCGAGGTCGGGTTCAGCCCGCACGCCCTGCACCACGACCCGCGCTACCACGACCGGCCCGGGTCGTTCGACCCCGACCGGTGGCTGCCCGAGCGCGCCGCGGCCGTGCCCAAGGGCGCCTACGTGCCGTTCGCGGGCGGCCTGCACCTCTGCCCCGGCCACGCGTTCGCGCACCAGGAGCTCGCGATCGTGGCCGCCACCATCGCCGCCCGCTGGCGGCTCGTCCCCGTGCCGGGAAAACCGGTGCGGCCCAAGGTCTTCGGCCTGCTCTACCCCGATCGGCTGCCGATGACCGCGCGATCCCGTTCCCGCTGAAGATGGAGGTCGTCCCCCCTTGCGGTACTCACTCGCCGTCGCCCTGGTGGCCCTGCTGGTGGCGTCGTCGCAGACGTCCGCCTCGGCCGCGACCGGCCCGGCGCCCTGCCGTGACGTCGACGTGCCGGTGACCGTGCTCGGCCACGGCGAAGTCGTCCACGGCACCCTCTGCACCCCGCCCGCCGGGGCGGCCACCGTCCAACTGCTCATCCCCGGCTCCACCTACAACAGCTCTTACTGGGACTTCCCCGACCGGTCGTTCCGGGCGGCGCAGAACGAGGCCGGTTTCGCCACGCTCACCGTCGACCGGCTCGGCACCGGGCGCAGCTCCAAGCCCCTGGCCGCGGTGCTGACCGCGTTCGTCCAGGCCGAGGCGATGCACCAGGTCGTGACGGCGCTGCGGACCGGCGCGCTCGGACCGCGGTTCGACAAGGTTGTCATCGGCGGCCACTCGCTCGGCTCGGCGATCGCCGTCCTGGAGGCGGGCACCTACCGGGACGTGGACGGCGTGCTGGTGACCGGCATGACGCACCGGGTGAACCCCACCGGGGTGGTGGGCGCCTTCGCCAACTTCCGCCCCGCGAACCTGGACCCGAAGTTCGGCCTGCTGCACCCGCCGGGCTACCTGACCACGGCGCCCGGAACCCGGTACGGCAGCTTCCACGCGCCCGGACCCCTCGTGAAGCGGGTGGCGGAGCTGGAGGAGTCGCTGAAGGACGTGTTCTCGCCGACCGAGGCGGTGGACGGGCTCGGCGTGGCGGTGCTGCTGCCGTACAGCCGGCTGATCAGCGTGCCGGTGCTGTCGGTGGTGGGCAGCCGGGACCGGGCGGTGTGCGGCGCGCTCGCCACGGACTGCTCGTCGGCGGCGGCGCTGCACGAGGACGAGGCGCCGTACTACGCGGCCCCGCTGCGGACCTTCGTGCTGCCGGGGTACGGGCACTCGATCAACCTCGCGCCCAACGCGCGGGACTACTACTCAGCGGTCGCCGAGTGGGCGCTCGAAGAAGTCGGCCGCTGACCGGTGGTGGGGGGGGGCGGGGGGCGGGGGCCCCCCCACCACACCCCCCCCCCGACAGCCGCCCCCGCGAACCCCCCGCCACGCA
>NZ_JBHWIE010000020.1:0-60851 GCF_042732085.1 Actinosynnema sp. NPDC059797 | reverse complement strand
ATAATGCTTAAACTCACGATCTTCGCGACAACACTTGACAAGGGTGGTTGCCTCAGGCAGGCCATGCGGGAGACCACGAGCGGCAAGGCTTGTCCCCCGGAGGCCTGCCCAGCGGCGAGCGTCCGCGCTTGAAGCCCGTGAACACCCGAGAAGGTCAGGCCAGAGCCGCCAGGGCGGTGTGGACCATCACGCGCACCCCCACCATCAGGGCCCGCTCATCCAGGTCGAACGTCGGCTGGTGCAGGTCCTTCTGCTTCCCCACCCCGTCCCACACGCCCAACCGCGCGAACGACCCCGGCACGTGCTCCAGGTACCACCCGAAGTCCTCGCCGCCGGACGACTGCTCGGTCCCCGCCAGCGCGTCCTCGCCCAGCGCCGCCTCGATGCCGGCTCTCAGCAGCATCGTGCTCTCGCGGTCGTTGACCACCGGGGGCACGCCGCGGCGGTGGGTCAGGTCGAAGCCGACCCCGGTGGGCGCCAGCAGCGCGCCGACCAGCTCCTTGATCAGCGGCTCCAGCTCGGCCCAGATGTCCCGGTCGCCGGTCCGCAGGGTCCCGCGCAGCACGCCGTCCTGCGGCACCGCGTTGGGCGCCTCGCCCGCGTGCACCGCGCCCCACACGAGCACCGTCCCGGACCTCGGGTCCACGCGCCGCGACAGCAGGCCCGGCAGCCCGGTGATGACCGTGCCCAGCGCGTGCACCAGGTCGGCCGTCAGGTGCGGCCGGGACGTGTGGCCGCCCGGCGAGGTCAGCCGCAGCTCCAGCATGTCCGAGGCGGACGTGATGGCCCCGATCCTGGTCCCGAGCCTGCCGACCTCCAGCCGCGGGTCGCAGTGCAGGCCGAAGATCCGCTCCACGCCGTCCAGGCCGCCCGCCGCGAGCACGTCGAGCGCGCCGCCCGGCATGACCTCCTCGGCGGGCTGGAACACCAGGCGCACCCGGCCGGGCAGCTCGGTCGCCGACGCCAGCGCCAGCGCTGCCCCCAGCAGCACCGCGGTGTGCGCGTCGTGACCGCACGCGTGCGCCGCGCCCTCCACGGTGGAGGCGTGGGGCAGGCCCGTGTTCTCCGTCAGCGGCAGCGCGTCGATGTCCGCGCGCAGCGCCACGCACCGCGGCCCGCTGCCGACGTCGCAGATCAGGCCGGTGCCGTCGGGCAGCAGCCGCGGCTTGAGGCCCGCCGAGCGGAGGATCTGCTCGATCATCGCGGTGGTGCGGTGCTCCTCGCGCGACAGCTCGGGGTGCGCGTGGATGTGCCGGCGCCAGGCGACGACCTCTCCGGCGTTGGCGGCCAGCCAGTCGTCCAACCACGAGGGGCCGCGCCCTTCACCGGGATCATCCACAGGGGCAATGCTGACCCCCCGTTCTGTCAACAGCACGTCGGAACCCTCTTCCGGAAGACGCGAATCCAGGACCGTCATGCGGCACCCGCCAGGAGCCGCGCGCGCTGCTCGTCGTCGAGCGCGGCGGAGATCGTTGTCCAGGCGAGGGCCAGTGCCCCGTCGAGCACCGCTCGATCGGCCGAGGCCGAGGCACAGGCGGTCGCGAACTCGAGTTGGTGGTTCACCGCGTCTCCGCAGTCGATGGCGATGGTCGGGTGGATGGCCGGCAGCGCACGGGTGATGTTGCCCATGTCCGTGCTGCCGATCTTCTCCTTGAGCTCCTCCTCGGGGCTCAACGGACGACGCCCCAGCTCGACGGCGGCACGCCGGTAGGCGCCCGCGAGCCAGGGGTCGGGTGTCAGCTCGGCGTACACCGGCGAGACCTTGACGACCTCGTGGGTGCAGCCGGTGGCGAGCGCGCCCGCCTCGAAGCAGCGGCTGATCCGCTCCTCCAGCCGGCGCAGGGATTCCAGGTCGTCGGCCCTCAGGTCGAACATCGCCGAGGTGTGGGCCGGCACCACGTTGGGCACGGCGCCGCCGCGGGTGACGATGCCGCTGACCATCTGCCCGGGCTCCAGGTGCTGGCGGGCCAGGCCGATGGCGACCTGGGCGACCGTGATCGCGTCCGCCGCGTTCACGCCCAGGTGGGGCGCCGCGGCGGCGTGCGAGGGCTTGCCGGTGTAGTGGACCTCGACGTCGGTGATGGCCAGCGAGCGCGCGGCCACCGCCTCGTACGGGGCGGGGTGCACCATCATCGAGAACGACACGTCGTCGAACACGCCGCGCTCGAGCATGAGCACCTTGCCGCCGCCGACCTCCTCGGCTGGCGTGCCGAGGACCCGGACGGTGAGGCCCAGCTCGTCGGCCACGTCGCGCAGCGCGAGGGCCGCGCCGGCGGACGCGGCGGCGATCACGTTGTGCCCGCACGCGTGGCCCACCTCGGGCAGCGCGTCGTACTCGGCGCACAGGCCCAGCACCAGCTCCCCGGAGCCGAACGACGCGGTGAACGCGGTCTCCAGGTCCGCCACGCCGCGCTCGACCTCGAAGCCCTCCGCGGCGAGCAGGTCGGCGACCTTGGCCGCGCTGCGGTGCTCGGCGAACGCCTGCTCGGGCTCCGCGTGGATGCTGCGCGAGAGGGCGATCAGCGCATCCGAGTACCGCTCGACGGCCGAGCGCGCGCTCATCTTGAAGTCGGTACCCATTTCGCGTCCATCCTGCATCACGGCCCGGCGGGCACGACGCCCGCCACGTTGATCAACCGGCAACCGGTCGCACGGGTGCGCCGAGCGGTGCCCGGAGTTCGGTCAGACCGATCAAGTCTGCGCGAACTCCGCTGGGATGCGGACGGATTCCGGCCCGGAGGTGAGACTCCGTGAGGTCCGGAGCCGGTTCAGCCGGACTTCCGGCCCGCCTTCCACTTGTCCCAGCGCTTCTTGTTCCGCCAATAAACGAGGCCGAACAACGCCAGCGCGATACCCCCGAGCCACATCTTCTTGCGGCCCTCGGGGTTCGCCGGGGCGGTTTCCTGGGGGGCGTCGATGGCCGGCCCCGGCCCGACGGTGCCGCCGGGTTGCAGGGTCTCGTTGCCGGGGGCGGGCGCGTCCGTCTGCTCCGCGAGGTGCGTCACCTGCGAAGACGACACGGCGGTCGCTGTGCCCGACACGGTGAGAGCGCCGGCGAGCACGAGCAGGCACACCGCGAGCACAGAACGCCACATGGTCACCTAGCCTAGTCACCGCTTCTCCCGGTTACCACTGTCAGTGGTCATCCAAACCGGTGAGTACTCACGACCCGTGCGCACCAGCGGCGCCGGAAGCCGCCCCAGCGGTCCCTGCCGCCCCAGCACTCCCGAGCACACCGGCGCCCCCGGCAGCACCACCGAACGCGGCCAGGATCCGCTCGGCGGCCAGCGTCGCGGTCAGTTCGCCGTCCCGCACCTGCCGCTCGACCTCGGGCACCACGGCCCGCACCGCGGGCGCCGAGCGCAGCCCGCTCAGCAACTGGTCGTTGACCATCGCCCAGGTCCACTCGACCTGCTGGCGCCGCCGCCGCGCGTCCAGCTCGCCCGCCGCGTCCAGCGCCTCGCGGTGCTTGCGGACCTGCTCCCACACGGCGTCCAGCCCGGCCCCGGTCAACCCGCTGCACGTCAGCACGGGCGGGTGCCACACCGCGTCCGGCGGGCGCAGCAGCCGCAGCGCGCCGGCCAGCTCGCGGGCGGCCTTGCGGGCGTCCAGCTCGTGCGGGCCGTCGGCCTTGTTCACCGCGATGACGTCGGCCAGCTCCAGCACGCCCTTCTTGATGCCCTGGAGCTGGTCGCCGGTGCGCGCCAGGGTCAGGAACAGCGAGCAGTCGGTCATGTTCGCCACCGCGACCTCGGACTGCCCCACGCCGACGGTCTCGACCAGCACCACGTCGTGACCGGCGGCTTCGACCAGCACGATCGTCTCGCGGGTGGCCCTGGCCACGCCGCCGAGCGTGCCGGAGGTCGGCGACGGCCTGATGAACGCCGCCGGGTCCACCGCCAGCCGGCCCATCCGGGTCTTGTCGCCGAGGATCGAGCCGCCGGTGCGGGTGGACGACGGGTCGACGGCCAGCACCGCCACCCGGTGGCCGGCCTCGGTGAGCATCGAGCCGAACGCGTCGATGAACGTCGACTTGCCCACGCCGGGCACCCCGGTGATGCCGACGCGGTGCGCGCCTCCGGACCTGGGGAGCAACTCGACCAACAGCTCCTGGGCGGCGGCCCGGTGGTCCGGTCGGGTGGACTCGACGAGCGTGATGGCCCGCGCCAGGGTGGCGCGGTCGCCGGCGAGCACGCCCTCGGCGTACGCGCCGACGTCGACCGGCCTAGCCATGCCCCGGCTGCCCCTGCTCCCCCGGCTGCCCGCCGTCCGCCTGACCGGCACCCACTTGGCTCGCACCCACTTGGCCCGCACCCGCCTGACCGGCGCCCGCCTGACCGGCGCCCGCCTGGCCCGCACCCGCCTGGTCCGCACCCGCCTGCCCGAGCTGCCCGTCACCCGGCTGCCCGAGCTGCCCGTGCCCGAGCTGCCCGTGCCCGAGCTGTTCGGCGAGCTTCCGCAGTAGGTCGCCCGCCGCGTCCGCGATCACCGTGCCGGGCGGGAAGATCGCCGCCGCGCCCGCCTCGCGCAGCGCGTCGAAGTCCTGGGGCGGGATCACCCCGCCGACCACGATCATGATGTCGTCGCGACCCGCCTCGGCGAGGGCGGCGCGCAGCGCGGGCACCAGCGTCAGGTGCCCGGCGGCCAGCGACGACACCCCGACGATGTGCACGTCGGCCTCCACGGCCTGGCGGGCGACCTCGTCCGGGGTCTGGAACAGCGGGCCGACGTCCACGTCGAAGCCGAGGTCGGCGAACGCGGTGGCGATCACCTTCTGGCCCCGGTCGTGCCCGTCCTGGCCCATCTTGGCGACCAGGATGCGCGGGCGACGGCCCTCCTCCTCCGCGAAGCCCTCGACGAGCTCGCGGGTGGCGTCCACGTTGGACACGGACCCCGCCTCCTGCCGGTAGACACCCGTGATGGTGCGGATCTGCGCGGAGTGCCTGCCCCACACCTTGCCCAGCGCCTCGGAGATCTCGCCGACGGTCGCCTTGGCGCGGGCCGCGTCGACGGCCAGCTCCAGCAGGTTCCCCTCGCCGCCCGCGGCGCCGGTCAGCGCGTCCAGGGCCCGGTCGACGGCGGACTGGTCGCGCTCGGCCCGCAGCCGCTCCAGCTTCGCGAGCTGCTGGGCCCGCACGCCCGCGTTGTCGACCTTGAGCACCTCGATCCGCTCGTCGACCGCGACCTGGTACTTGTTCACGCCGATCACCGGCTGCCGCCCGGAGTCGATGCGCGCCTGCGTGCGCGCGGCGGCCTCCTCGATGCGCAGCTTCGGGATGCCCGCGTCGATGGCCCGCGCCATGCCGCCCGCCGACTCGACCTCGGCGATGTGCGCCCACGCGCGGTGCGCCAGGTCGTGGGTGAGCCGCTCGACGAACGCGCTGCCGCCCCACGGGTCGATCACGCGCGTGGTGCCGGACTCCTGCTGGAGCAGCAGCTGGGTGTTGCGGGCGATGCGCGCGGAGAAGTCCGTGGGCAGCGCCAGCGCCTCGTCCAGCGCGTTGGTGTGCAGCGACTGGGTGTGGCCCTGGGTCGCGGCCATCGCCTCGACGCACGTGCGGGCGACGTTGTTGAACACGTCCTGCGCGGTCAGCGACCAGCCGGAGGTCTGGCAGTGCGTGCGCAGCGACAGCGACTTGGGGTTCTTCGCGCCGAAGTCCTTGACCAGCTTCGCCCACAGCAGCCGGGCGGCGCGCATCTTGGCCACTTCCATGAAGAAGTTCATGCCGATCGCCCAGAAGAACGACAGGCGCGGCGCGAACGCGTCCACGTCCAGGCCCGCGTCCCGGCCGGCGCGCAGGTACTCCACGCCGTCGGCCAGCGTGTACGCCAGCTCCAGGTCGGCGGTCGCGCCCGCCTCCTGCATGTGGTAGCCGGAGATCGAGATCGAGTTGAACTTCGGCATCCGCCGCGAGGTGAACGCGAAGATGTCGGAGATGATCCGCATCGACGGCTGCGGCGGGTAGATGTAGGTGTTGCGGACCATGAACTCCTTGAGGATGTCGTTCTGGATGGTCCCCGCGAGCTGCTCCGGCTTCACCCCCTGCTCCTCGGCCGCGACCACGTAGAGCGCCAGGACCGGCAGCACCGCGCCGTTCATGGTCATCGACACGCTCATCCGGTCCAGCGGGATGCCGTCGAACAGCTGGCGCATGTCGTAGATCGAGTCGATCGCCACGCCCGCCATGCCGACGTCGCCCGCCACGCGCGGGTGGTCGGAGTCGTAGCCGCGGTGCGTGGCCAGGTCGAACGCCACCGACAGGCCCTTCTGGCCCGCCGCCAGGTTGCGCCGGTAGAAGGCGTTGGACTCCTCGGCGGTGGAGAACCCGGCGTACTGCCGGATGGTCCACGGCTGGTTGACGTACATCGTCGGGTACGGGCCGCGCAGGAACGGCGCGATGCCCGGGTAGGTGGCCAGGAAGTCCAGGCCGTCCGTGTCCGCGTCGCCGTAGACGGGCTTGACCCCGATGCCCTCGGGCGTCTCCCGCACCAGCGCGTCCGCGCCCTTGCCGGTCGCCTCCTGGAGCGCGGCGTGCCACCGGTCGGCGCCGGCCGGGACGGGCTCGCCCAGCTCGACGTCGGCGAAGTTCGGGATCATCGCGGCACCCCCAGGAAGTCGAACGTGCGCTCCAGGACGTCCAGCGCGCGGCAGCCGGTGAACACGTACTCGTCGATCCGCGCGTCCGACTTCCGCCCCGCCAGCAGGACGCGTTCGGCGCCGGCCTCGCGCAGGGCCTCCGCGACGGGCACGGCCAGTTCGGCGTAGCTCTGCTCGCTGCCGCACAGGCACGCGATCCGGGCGCCGCTGGCGCGGAACCGCTCGACCACGTCCTCGGCGGTCCGGGCGGGACCCGCGTCGGGCGTCTCGATGCCGCCCGCCTGGAAGAGGTTCGCGGCGAACGAGGCGCGCGCGGTGTGCGCGGAGACCGGGCCGAGCGTGGCCAGGAACACCTTCGGCCGCTCGGGGCTCGCGTCGGCGGCGTCGCGCAGCGCCTCCCAGTCCTGGGCGTACCTGATGCGGGGCAGCGGCCGGGCCGCCGGAATTGTCGTACCCCCCTGGGAGAATGAATTCAGGGGACCCCCTGCGGGGGACTCCTGCGCAGCGTTTTCCGCGGGGGAGTTCTGCGCGGCGTTCTTCTCGGAGGACCCCTGCTGGGCGTGTTCCACCGGGGAGTCCTGCGCACCGCTTTCCGCCGAGGAGCCCTGCGCGGCGTTCTCCGCCGAGGAGCCCTGCGCGGCGTTCTCCGCCGGGGACGTCCGCGCGGCGTGGCCGCCGGCCGGCTCGTCGGGCGCGGGCCGCCGGACCACGGGCTGCTCGGCCAGGTTCGGGAACTCGCTGACGCCGGTGATGGCGTCGGTGCGGTCGGCCAGGTTCGCCCGCCGCTTCTCCCAGGTGGCCGCGATCCTGTCGGCGACCAGGTCGAACGCCTCCGGCAGGCCGCCCGCGGCCTCGATCTCCCGGAACCAGGACCACGCGGCGCGCGCCAGCTCGTCGGTGAGGTTCTCCACGTACCAGGAGCCGCCCGCCGGGTCGATCACGCCCGCCAGCTTCGACTCCTCCAGCAGCAGCGACTGGGTGTTGCGGGCGATGCGGCGGGAGAAGTCGTCGGGCAGGCCGATGGCGGAGTCGAACGGCAGCACGGTCACCGCGTCGGCGCCGCCCAGGCCCGCGCCGAAGCAGGCCACGGTGGTGCGCAGCATGTTCACCCACGGGTCGCGGCGGGTCATCATGGCGGGCGAGGTGACCGCGTGCTGGAGCTGCGGCGCGGGCTCGCCGACGACCTCGGTGACCCGGGCCCACAGGCGCCGGGCGGCGCGGAACTTGGCGATGGTGAGGAACTGGTCGGCGGTGGCCGCGTACCGGAACTCCAGCAGCCGCACGGCCTCGGCGGCGCTCAGGCCCGCCCCGGTCAGCTGCCGCAGGTAGGCCACGCCGGCCGCGAGCGAGGCGCCCAGCTCCTCGGCGTCGCTGCCGCCGGCCTCGTGGAACGGCAGGCCGTCCACCACGACCAGGCGCAGCCCGGGGAACCGGCGCGCCATCGGCAGCAGGTCGACGAGGGCGTCGAAGTCGGCGGGCTGCCCGGTGCGCGCCCGCACGCCCAGGGGGTCCGCGCCGACGTTGCCGCGCACCTCGCTCGCCAGCACCGGCCGCTGGTCCCACAGGCGCAGCACCGCGCGCCCGGCGGCGTGGAAGTCCGCGCCCGCGTCGACGACCACGGGCGCCAGGTCCAGGTAGACGTCGGCGAGCAGGTCGTCGTAGGAGGCCGGGTCGAGGCCCTTCAGCCACAGCGACGTGACGCCGTTCTCCAGGTCGGCCATGACCGCCTCGCGGTCCGCGACCCGGTGCTGCTGGCGCACGTCCCAGCCGTCCACCGCGCCCTGCGGCCGACCGGCCCGGGTGAACGGCGGCAGGCCGGGGAACCCGGCGGCCGGGGCGTGGTCGTCGGCGGTGTAGAGCGGCCGCACGTCGATGCCGTCGTAGGTGGTGGTGATGAGGGACCCGAAGTCCGCGCCCGACTTGTCCAGCACGCTTCGGACCAGGCCCAGCCATTGCTCGCGGTCGGGCGCGGGGAACTCCGCGGCCAGCGCCAACTCGCCTGACGGCTCCATCATGCTCCGCAGTGTTACTCAACAGTAGGGTCACGGCTATGTGAGGTGCACCGCCGTGAACGATGCAGATGGCAGTCTTTCACGCTGATGGACGATGGTGCAGTGGAGACCACGGGCGACGGGGGTAACTCAGGGGTTACCCCAGACGATCTCGACGGGGTGACCCCAGAGACCCCTGGTGGTACCCCAGAAGGTGACTCGGGTGGTGGACGGCTCATCGCCGGCCGCTACCGGCTCGAACGCGTGCTGGGGCGCGGTTCGATGGGCACGGTGTGGGCCGCGCACGACGAGGTGCTGCGCCGGGACGTGGCGGTCAAGGAGATCCTGCTGCCGCCCGGCGCGCCCGACGGCGAGGCGACGCTGCTGCGCGAGCGCACCCTGCGGGAGGCTCGCTCGGCGGCGGCGCTCGCGCACCCGAACCTGGTGACGCTGCACGACGTGGCGCAGGTCGACGGCGACCCGTACGTGGTGATGGAGCTGGTGCCGTCCTCGTCGCTGGCCGAGGTCGTGCGGCAGCGCGGGCCGCTGACCGACCAGCAGGGCGCGGTGGTGGCGGACGCGGTGGCCGCGGCGCTGGAGGCGGCCCACCGGGCGGGGATCACGCACCGGGACGTGAAGCCGGGCAACGTGCTGGTCGCCGACGACGGCCGGGTGAAGCTGACCGACTTCGGCATCGCCCGCAACGTCGCCGAGGCCACCCTGACCAGCCGCGGGATCATGCTGGGCACGCCCGCGTTCATCGCGCCCGAGGTGGCCGCGGGCGAACCGGTGTCCTCGGCGGCCGACCAGTGGTCGCTGGGCGCGACGCTGTTCGCCGCCATGACCGGCAGCCGGCCGTACGAGGGCGCGAACGTGCTCCAGACGATCAACCAGGTCGTGCACGGCGAGGTGCCGTCGGCCTCGGTGTGCGGCGCGCTGGAGCCGGTCGTGGCGGGGCTGATGGTCCGCGACCCGGCGGCCCGGATGCCGCTGTCCGAGGTCCGGCGGCTGGTGCGCCCCCTGCTGCCGGAACCGGGCGTCGACGTCTTCCCCGCGGACGCGCCCGCCAGGCCGGTGGTGAAGGTCGAGCGCCCGCCCGCGGTGGCGCCGGACACCCCGCTCGCGGCCGACCCGGGACCGCTGCCGTTCCTGCTGGGCGCCGCCCCGCCGCCTCCCCCGCCCGCGCCCCGGTGGCGCCGCGCGGCCGTGGCGCTGGTGGCGGCGGTGCTGTTCGCGGCGGCGGGCACGGGCGGGTTCGCCCTGACCAGGGCGGTGGCCGGCGCGTCGCTCCTGCCGCCGCCCGCGGCCCACGACGCCCCGCCGCTGCCGTCGCTGACCGGCACCCCGTCCCTGCAACCCACCACGGCCTCCGCCGCCACGGCCAACGGCGAGCGGGGCGGGGGGTTCACCATCTCCGTGGGGGCCGGGTGGACCAGCTTCCTGGAGCAGCGGGCCAACCGCGGGTTGGTGCCGAGCACGGTCGTGCACCTGGTCGACCCGACCGGGGCGTACGAGGTGGCGGTGCAGCGGTTCCCGGACTACCACCCGCGGCACGTGGTCGAGGACTACGTCGAACTGGTCCGGTCGCGGTGGGACGGTGACCGGTACTTCGGGGAGGTCGTGGAGACCGCCGACGCGGGGGGCGGCTGGGAGGAGGCGGTCCGGTACAGCTACCGGACGGCCGAGAGGGCGACCGACGTGGACGGCGAGGGAGGCCCCGACCTGCGGCGGACGCGGTACTCGCTGGTGCTGCCGCGGGAGGCGGACCTGTGGGTGGTGGAGGTCGTGGTGCCGACGGAGCAGGAGGAGACGGGGCGGCAGCTGTTCGACGCGATCGCGCCGACGTTCACGGTGGTGGGTTAGCGGTCCCCTCGGCCGGCCCGGTGGGATCCGGCGGTCGATCCCGAGCGGGCCGTCGCGGCGCGGGGACGCACCCGGCAGCGGCCACGGCACCACGGCAGGCGTTCCGGACGGCCATTAGGCTGCCGGCCGTGACCGCCATCAGTGAGAACACCACCCCCGAGGCCCTGGCCACCGACGCCGCGCGGGCCCTGGCCGAGCGCACCGGCGTGGACAGGCACGACATCGCCGTGGTCCTCGGGTCGGGTTGGCGCCCGGCCGCGGACCTGATCGGGGAGCCCGCCGCCGAGGTGCCCATGGCCGAGCTGCCCGGCTTCGAGGCGCCCACCGCGGTCGGGCACGGCGGCACGATCCGCTCGGTGCCCATCGGCGGCAAGAACGTGCTGGTCATGCTGGGTCGCACGCACGGCTACGAGGGCAAGGGCGTGGCCAAGGTGGTGCACGGCGTGCGCACCGCCGCCGCGGCCGGCGTCGGGACCGTGGTGCTCACCAACGCCGCCGGCGGCCTGCGGCAGGGCATGTCGGTCGGCCAGCCCGTGCTGATCAGCGACCACCTCAACCTGACCGCGTCGTCGCCGCTGGTCGGCGCCCGCTTCGTGGACCTCACCGACCTGTACTCGCCGCGGCTGCGCGACCTGGCCCGGCAGATCGACCCGTCGCTGGAGGACGGCGTCTACGCGGGCCTGCCCGGACCCCACTTCGAGACCCCCGCCGAGATCCGGATGCTGCGCACGATGGGCGCCGACCTGGTCGGCATGTCGACCGTGCTGGAGGCCATCGCGGCCCGCGCCGAGGGCGTCGAGGTGTTCGGGCTGTCGCTGGTCACGAACCTGGCGGCGGGCATCACCGGCGAACCGCTCAACCACCAGGAGGTGCTGGAGGCGGGCCAGGCCGCGGCGAGCCGGATGGGCGAGCTGCTGCGGGAGCTGGTGACCCGCGCATGAGCCTGTCCCCGGCGCTGCGCGACGCGGCGTTCCGCTGGATCGCCGACGACCCCGACCCCGACACCCGCGCCGAGCTCCAGGGCGTGCTGGCCAGGGCCATGGCCGGCGACGCGGCGGCCGCCGACGACCTGGCCGACCGGATGTCCGGGCCGCTGGCGTTCGGCACCGCCGGGCTGCGCGGCCCCGTGCGGGCCGGGCCCAACGGCATGAACCGGGCCGTGGTCATCCGCACCACCGCCGGCCTCGCCGCGTGGCTCAAGGCGAACGGCCGGACCGGCACGGTGTTCGTCGGCCGGGACGCGCGGCACGGGTCGGAGGCGTTCGCGTCGGCCGCGGCCGGGGTGCTGGCCGCCGAGGGGTTCACCACGCGGGTGCTGCCCGGACCGCTGCCGACGCCGGTGCTGGCGTTCCTGGTGCGCACGCGCGGC
The DNA here is from genome assembly GCF_042732085.1 of Actinosynnema sp. NPDC059797. Classification (NCBI taxonomy): domain Bacteria; kingdom Bacillati; phylum Actinomycetota; class Actinomycetes; order Pseudonocardiales; family Pseudonocardiaceae; genus Actinosynnema; species Actinosynnema sp. NPDC059797. The sequence continues at coordinate 49,030 of NZ_JBHWIE010000020.1, read as the reverse complement.
GCGGTCGCCGGCGTGCAGGTCACCGCGTCGCACAACCCGCCCGCCGACAACGGCTACAAGCTGTACCTGGAGGGCGGCGGGCAGATCGTGCCGCCCGCCGACCGGGAGATCGAGGCGGCGATCCGCGCGGTGCCCGCGGCCGTGTCGGTGCCGCTGTCCGACGACCACGAGACCGTGCCCGACGCCGAGGTGGACGCCTACCTGGAACGGGTCGCGTCGCTGCCGCGCGGCACGGCGCGGGACCTGCGCGTCGCGCTGACCCCCATGCACGGCGTGGGCGGCGCGACGGCCGTGGAGGCGTTGCGGCGGGCCGGGTTCACCGACGTGCGGGTGGTGCGGGAGCAGGCCGTGCCCGACCCCGGCTTCCCGACCGTCGCGTTCCCGAACCCGGAGGAGCCGGGCGCGGCGGACCGGCTGCTGGAGCTGGCCGCGTCGGTGGACGCGGACCTGGCCGTCGCGCTGGACCCGGACGCCGACCGGTGCGCGCTGGGCGTGCGCGAGCGCGACGGGTCGTGGCGGATGCTGCGCGGCGACGAGACGGGCGTGCTGCTCGGGTCCCTGGTGCTGTCCACTTCGGACGCCCCGGACCCGCTGGTGGCCACCACGATCGTGTCGTCGTCGCTGCTCAGGTCGATCGCGGCGGCGCACGGCGCCCGGTACGCGGAGACGCTGACCGGGTTCAAGTGGCTGGTGCGCGCCGGCGAGGGCCTGGTGTTCGCCTACGAGGAGGCGCTGGGCAACTGCGTCGACCCCGAGTACGTCAACGACAAGGACGGCATCTCGGCGGCCGTGCTGGCGTGCGACCTGGCGGCCGGGCTGAAGGCGTCCGGCCGGGACCTGCTCGACGCGCTGGACCAGCTGGCCGTCGACCACGGCGTGCACCTGACCGACCAGGTGTCGCTGCGGTTCACCGACCTGAGCCGGATCGGGGCGCTGATGGCGCGGCTGCGGGCCGAGCCGCCCGCCGGTTTCACGTTCGAGGACCTGCTGCCCGACGCCGACGTCGTGCGGTTGACGCGGGAGGGCACGCGGGTGGTCGTGCGGCCGTCCGGCACCGAACCGAAGCTGAAGGCCTACCTGGAGGTCGTCGAACCGGTGCCCGGCGACCTGCCCGCGGCCCGCTCGCGCGCCGCGGACAGGCTGGCCGAACTCCGCGATCAGGTCTCCGGGCTGCTCACACCGCGATAGCGAGCAGCAGGCACAGCACGGCGACGAGCAGCGCCCCGCCCGCCACCATGTACGGCCGCTTGGTCGGCGGGCTGACCGGGTTGCGCCGGTGCTCGGTGAACGCGGCCACGGAGATCCGGCCCGCGATGTAGCTGATCGAGCACAGCGCCACCCCCGTGGCCAGGATCATCGTGTTGACGTCCCACGGGCTGTGGTCGACCCCCGGCCACAACGAGATGAAGACCAGCGGCAGGCCGATGAGGCCGACGCTGACGCCCACCCCCGCGCCCCAGGTGATCCGCCGGTTCCGGTTCATCGTGGCGATGCTGCGAGTGTCCATGACTCCCTCCTGGTCACCATTAAAGACGCGCGGGGGCACGCTCGGTTGCCGGGGCCGGTTCATCGATCCGGGTGACGTTCCGGCCGGTGTTCCGGTGGGCGTTCCGATCGGTGTTGCGGTCGGTGTCCCGGTCCGTGTCCCGATCCGTGTGCCGGTCGCGTTCCGCCGAGGTCGCCGGCGGGCTCCGGGCGGGGCGGTGACCAGCGGTGACCACCCGGAGGCGCGACGCGGTTGCGCCACCCGGGTGCTTTCGGCAGCCTGACCGGGTGCCCCGCCTGCTGATCGTGCACCACACGCCGTCGCCCGCCACGCACGAGCTGTTCGAGGCGGTGGTGGAGGGGGCCACGGACCCCGACGTCGAGGGCGTGGAGGTGGTGCGCCGCCCGGCGCTGGGCGCGACCGCGTCGGACGTGCTGGGAGCCGACGGCTACCTGCTCGGCACGCCCGCCAACATCGGGTACATCAGCGGCGCGCTCAAGCACTTCTTCGACACGGTGTACTACCCGTGCCTGGACGCCACGCGCGGACGGCCGTTCGGCGCGTACGTGCACGGCAACCAGGGGGCCGAGGGCGCGGTGAAGGCGATCCGCGACATCACCACGGGCCTGCGATGGCGGCCGGTCGCCGAGACCCTCGTGCTCACCGGCGCTCCCGACGCCGCCGCGTTGCGGCAGTGCCGGGAACTGGGCGGCACGGTCGCCGCGACGCTGCTGTGAGGCGACCCGCGCCTTCACCGGCCCGCCACTTCCCCGGCCTGGGGCTCCCCGACCTGCCGCTATCCGCGCCTTCACCGGCCCGCCGCTAGCGGCCGATCAACCGCATCGTGTCGGCGTTGTAGCGGTTGCCGGCGACCGCGTCGGCGGGCACGGCCTCGGCGATGCGCGCCAACTGCTCCCCGGTCAGCCGGATGTCCGCCGCGGCGGCGTTCTCCTCCAGGTACTTCACCCGCTTGGTGCCCGGGATCGGCACCGCGCCCTGGTGGTGCACCCAGGCGAGGGCGATCTGACCCGCCGTGACGTCGTGCTCCCGGGCCACCTCCCGCAGGGACTCCACCAGCGCCACGTTGCGCGCCAGGTTCTCGTCGCTGAAGCGGGGCATGTGGGTGCGGCGGACGTCGCCGGCCGCGAAGTCGTCCGGCGAGGTGTAGCGGCCGGTCAGGAAGCCGCGACCCAGCGGTGAGTAGGCGACGACGCCGATGCCCAGCTCGCGGCAGGTCGGCGCGACCTCGGCCTCGATGTCCCGCGACCACAGCGACCACTCGGTCTGCACGGCCGCGACCGGGTGCACGGCGTGGGCGCGCCGGATCGTGGCCGCGCCCGCCTCGGACAGCCCGATGTGCCGGACCTTGCCCTGGTGGACCAGCTCGGCCATCGCCCCGACGGTCTCCTCGATGGGCACGTTCGGGTCGACGCGGTGCTGGTAGTACAGGTCGATGTGGTCGGTGCCCAACCGGCGCAACGACGCCTCGGCCGCCTGCTTGACGTACTCCGGGTCGCCCCGCAGGCCCCACTCGGCCCCGGGCTCGCGGACCACGGCGAACTTCGTGGCCAGCACGACCTCGTCCCGGCGGCCCTTGACCGCCCGGCCGATCAGCTCCTCGTTGGTGAACGGGCCGTACATGTCGGCGGTGTCGAGGAAGGTGACGCCCAGGTCCAGGGCGCGGTGGATGGTGGCGGTCGACTCGGCCTCGTCGCCGGGGCCGTAGAACTCGCTCATCCCCATGCAGCCCAGGCCCTGGGCGCTCACCTCCAGCGCGCCCAAACGACGTTTCTCCACGGTGTTGCTCCTCCCCTTCGCGGCACCCTGCGCAACCCCCACTGTGCAGGGACGGCGGAGGGCGGCCAACGTCATCGGCGCTACTCGGTCAACTGGTGGTTCCCGCTACCGGTTCGAGAGCTCCAGCATCTCCGGCGTGTAGCGCTCGCCGGAGACGGTCGGGGCGGCGTCCCCGATCGCGCGGAGGTCGTCGGCCGACAGCACCAGGTCGGCGGCGGCGACGTTCTCCTCCAGGTACTTCACCCGCTTCGTGCCCGGGATCGGGACCACGTCGTCGCCCTGGTGGTGCACCCACGCCAGCGCCAACTGGCCCGCCGTGACGCCGCGCTGGTCCGCGAGCGCCCGGAGCGCGTCGACGATGGCGGTGTTGCGGGCGAAGTTCTCCCCCGAGAAGCGGGGCAGGCCGCGGCGCATGTCGTCGTCGGCGAGGTCGTCCACCGAGATCACGCGGCCGGTCAGGAAACCGCGGCCCAGGGGCGAGAACGGGACGATGCCGATGCCCAGCTCGCGGCAGGTCGGCAGCACCTCGGCCTCGATGTCGCGCGTCCACAGCGACCACTCGCTCTGCAGCGCGGTGATCGGGTGGACGGCGTGGGCGCGCCGGATCGTGGCCGCGCCCGCCTCGGACAGGCCCAGGTGGCGGACCTTGCCCTGGTGGACCAGCTCGGCCATCGCGCCGACGGTCTCCTCGATCGGGACCTCCGGGTCGACGCGGTGCTGGTAGTACAGGTCGATGTGGTCGGTGCCCAACCGGCGCAACGACGCCTCGACGGCCCGCGCGACGTACGGGGCGTCACCGCGCGGGCGGCGGTCGGGGTCGCCGAGGGCGAACTTCGTGGCGAGCACGACCCGGTCCCGGCGGTCCCTGATCGCCCGGCCGACCAGCTCCTCGTTGGCGCCCGCGCCGTAGACGTCGGCGGTGTCGAGGAGGGTGACGCCCAGGTCCAGGGCGCGGTGGACGGTGGCGATGGACTCGGCCTCGTCACCGGCGCCGTAGGACTGGCTCATGCCCATGCAGCCCAGCCCCTGCTTGCCGACGCGGAGTTCTCCCAGCCGGATCACGCGGTGATCCCTTCCACGGTGATCCCTTTCACGAAGGTGCTCTCGATCTGCTCGTAGTGCGTGATCTTGTACTCCAGCACGTCGAGGCACGACTGGAGTTCGGCGATGCGCTCGCGCACCGAGGTGCGGTGCTCGTACAGCATCTGCTTGCGACGACCGGCGGTGGCGTCACCGCGATGCCTGAGCTGCGCGTACTCGCGCATCATGCGAATGGGCATGCCGGTGGTGCGCAGGCGGGTGAGGAAGATCAACCAGCCGAGGTCTTCCTCGCTGTAGGTGCGTCGCCCGCCCGAGTCCCTGGCCGGCGGGTCGACCAGACCGATGCGTTCGTAGTAGCGCAGCGTGTCGATCGACAACCCGCTGCGCTCGGCCGCCTGGGCGATCGAGTAAGTCACGGTGTTGACCGTAGGAGCTGGAGTGCACTCCAGGTCAACCCGGTTCGGCCACCCGATCCGTTCCGACCGGCCCCCGGTGGCACCGGACGACGACCTGACCACCGGCACGCCGAGGACCGAGCCGACCCGGGGACGGCTCGTCGCGCCCGTCGGCACCCCGCCGCCATCGCCGCGCGGGTCGGTCCGATACCGGAGCAGGCAGACGGGCACCAAAGCAGGCAGGCCAGCTCCCGCGGTCAAGCATGGCCCGACCCCGCACAGCCCGACCCCGCACGGCACGGCCCGACCCCGCACGGCACGGCCCGACCCCGCACGGCACGGCCCGACCTGGCCTGGCACGGCACGGCACGGCACGGCACGGCACGGCACGGCACGGTCAAGCATGGCCCGACGCGGTCGGGTACGGCTCGGCGCGTCACGTACGACCCAGCGCACGGTGAGGCCACAGGTGAGGGCGAGCGGGCGCGGGCGGGCTTGGCCGGGCGCGGTTGGGCGCAGTTGGGCGCGGCCGGATGGTGGAATCGCTCTCACAGAGGAGCCGGGTGACGGCACCGGCGGGCAGAGCAACCGCCGGGTCGGTCAACCGCAGGTCGCGGGCCGCCGGACCGGTGGGTCGGGCCTTCTACGACGAGGCGACGTGGTGGTCAGTCGCCGACTGCGGGGCGCTGTGGATCCGGATGCCGTGCGTTCCGGGGCGCTGTGCAGGTGGAGCGCTGTGCGGTGTGGAGCGCTGTGCGACGCGAAGCGCTGTGCGGTGTGGAGCGCTGTGCAGCTGGAGCGCTGCGTGGTGCGAAGCGCTGCATGGCGGGTGCGCCGGGCAGAGTGGTGCGCCGGGGCACGTGGTGCGTTGGGCGGTGTGGTGCGCTGGGTGTGCGCGGTCCTGGGCGGCACAGGACGCTGTTCGGTGCCCACGCACGGTTCATCCGCACATGGCTGTCCACACGCGGTCTGTTCGCGCGGTCAGTCCTCCTTCGGTTTGGGCATGCCCCACGCCTCCAGGTGTGCCGCCATCCCGGGCACGTCGATCTGCTCCCGGCCCAGCGCTCGCACCAGGTCCAGGGCCTCGTCCTCGTCGGCGTCGATCCACCAACCGTTGATGTCGCACAAGGTCACAGCCGCCACCCAGCCCAGGCGCCAGTTGCCCTCGGAAAGCGGGCGCGTGCGCACGATCGAATCGAGCAGGGCGGAAGCTTTCAACCAGAGCGTGTCGTACGCCTCGACCCCCAGCACTGTCGCCCGGGGGCGGTGGGCTGCGGAGTCGAGGAGACCTAAGTCGCGCACGACCAGGTCCCCACCGGTGACGGCAGTAGCCAGCACGAGCAAGTCGCCGGCGTCGAGGTAGTTGACCACTGCTTGACGCGCTCCCTGTCCCGAGGGGCGAGGGGCGTGGTGCGACCTCACCGAATCCGGGCAGCATCTACCGCCACTACCCACCCCCTCAGGTCCGTGTCGCCTCCCCGCCCGAACGGCGGCGAGGATGGTGTCGGCCGCGTTGTGCACCGAAGCGCAACCAGAACGCGACCCGATCTTCAACGGCGCACCATACCGGTGCGCTCTCGATCGGCGGGGGAGTTCGCACCGGTAACGGGGCGGCAAACGGGAGTCGGGGTCGTTGAGCTGCATGGATTGATCGTATCGAACATGTGTTCGAACGAGGAGGGCGTAGCCGGGGCTACCACCCGAACGTGTGGACGGGTGCGGGAAACCGCAACGATCAGGCTGAGCCGAGCCGGTCCAGCAGACCCCTGTACTTGGGGAGCACGCGCCCGAGCACCTCGGACAGCTGCTCCTCCTTCTGCAACCGGGCCCAGCGCTCGGCCAGCGCCAGGCGCACGACCTCCTGCTTGGAACGCCCCTCGGCCGCGGCGAGCTCGTCGAGCCGCCGGTTCTCCTCGTCGCTCAGACGCAGGGTCATAGCCATGGGAAATGACGGTACCAACTTGATACCACGTTGACCAGACCAAGTTTTATAACGTTGTTTTGATACGATCGGGCCGTGCCACGACCGAAAACCCACGACGACGCGCTCCGCGTGCGCCTGCTCCACCGCGCGGGCGAGCTGCTGTCCACCGAGGGACCGGGCGCTTTGAGCTTGCGCAGGCTCGCGGGGGATGTCAACACCTCGACCACGGCCGTGTACTCGCTGTTCGGCGGCAAGTCCGCCCTGTTGAACGCCCTGTACGACGAGGCGTTCCGCCGTTTCGGTGAACGCGTCGCGGCGGTGCCCGAGACCGACGATCCGGTGGAGGACATCGTCCGGATGGGCCTGGCCTACCGGGACAGCGCGCTCGCCGACCCGCAGTTCTACCTGGTGATGTTCAGCAAGGTCGTGCCGAACTTCGAACCCGCCCCGGAGAGCAGGGAGGCCGCCAACCGGACGTTCCTGCCGCTCGTGCGCAACGTCGGGCGCGCGGTGCGGGCGGGGCTGTTCGCCGAGGTGCCGCACGAGGACGTCGCCCTGGCCCTGTGGGGACTGGCGCACGGCCTGGTGAGCCTGGAGATCAACGGCAACCTGCCGCCCACCATGGAGGTCGCCCCGGTGTACGAACGGGCGATCCGCTCCCAGGTGGACGGCTGGCGCAGGCGAGAAGGCCCGCGCGGGTAAGACCGGCGGCGCGGGCGAGACGACCGGTGCGGGCCAGTCGCCCGGTGCGGGCAAAAGGGTGGGGCCCGGGGAGGCGGCCGCCGCGAAACCTCCCCGGGCCCCGGTGAACTGTCCTGATCAGGACAGTCCGCTGGTGAGCGCCTTGATCAGCTCGCCGTCGGCGGTGTCGCCGTCGAGAGACCAGATCATCGCGCCGCCGAGGCGCCGTTCCGCCACGTAGCGGCCCTTGCGCTTCATCTCGGTGGGGTCGTCCCAGGTCCAGAAGGTGGTGCCGTCGAACAGCCACGCGTGACCGGCCTTGGGGTCGCGGTGCACGGTGAAGTTCCCCAGCTGCGCCTTCAGGATCCGGTAGTCCTCGTAGCCGGCCTCGTAGGTCGCCGGGGCGGGCCCGGTGGCGTCCTGGAACAGGCCGTTGTTCGCGTTGGTCACGCCGGTCCAGCCGCGGCTGTAGAAGGGCACGCCCAGCACGACCTTGTTCTTCGGCGCGCCGTTCTTCAGGTAGTGGTCAACGGTCACCTGGGAGCTGAACGGCAGCGGCGCCGGGTCACCCGCGGGGGTGCGGAGCGCGGACTGCTGGTTGGTCTGCGGGTCCCACGCGCCGTGGAAGTCGTAGCCCTGGACGGTGCCGAAGGTCAGCAGCCCGAACACGCGCGCGACCTCGAAGCCGCGGTCGATCTGGCGCGGGTCGGCGGGCAGGAACGCGGTCAGGTCGTAGGCCTTGCCGGTGCGCCAGGTCAGCCTGCCGAGCTGCTTGCGGTACTCCACCAGCAGCGCGGTGAAGTTCTGCTTGTCCTCGGGCCGCACGACGTTGCCGGGCGCGGCCTCGGAGGAGGGCCACTCCCAGTCGAGGTCGATGCCGTCGAAGATGCCGGCCGCCGCGCCGGGTGCGGCGCCGGGCAGGTTGCCCTTGAGCCACGTGTCCAGGCAGGACGCCACGTGCGCGGCGCGCGACTCGGGCGTGAGGGCCGCGTTGGAGAAGTACTTCGAGCCGGTCCAGCCGCCGAGGGAGATGTTGACGCGCAGCTTGGGGTACTTGGCCTTGAGCTGCTTGAGCTGGTTGAGGTTGCCCGCCAGCGGCTGGCCCTCCGCGTCGGCCTTGCCGTTGACGCTCTGCTCGGCGGAGAACGGGCGCTGGTAGTCGGCCCACGGGTCGGAGCTGACGCACTTGCCGGACTCGTCGAGGAACCCGAACGCGTAGTTCAGGTGCGTGAGCCTGGGGGCGGTGCCGTTGGTGACGAGGTTCTTGACCAGGAAGTTGCGGTCGTAGCCGCTCCACTGGGTGTAGTACCCGACGGTGCGCGTCTTGGCGTGACCGTGCCCTTGGCCGTGCCCGCGGTCGTTGTCGTGCGCGACGGCCTGCGGGGCCGACGACGCGGCGATCGCGGTGGCCAGGAGGGCGGGGAGCACCCATCTCCTGCTCGACATGCTTCTCCTCGCGGGGTGCGGCGACATCACTTCGTTGTGGTCTGGACCACGGTAGTGATGAGGTCTAGACCATTGCTACGCCCGAACGGCGCAATCCGAACCGTCGGGGCGTTGCAAAAGTTTGCATGTGCGCATGGGGCCTCGACCGCGCTAGCTTCGGTGCTCAAGTTTGAACACCGACTTCCCGGGGGAAACATGACGATCCTGGTCACCGGAGCGACCGGCACCATCGGCGGCGCGGTGGTGCGGCAACTGGCGACGCGAGGCGTGCCGGTCAGGGCGCTGACCCGCGACCCCGACCGGGCCGACATGGCGGCCGGCGTGGAGGTGGTGGCGGGCGACCTGACGCGGCCAGGCGAGCTGCCGCTGACCGGCGTGACCGCGGTCTTCCTGGTCGCCGTGCCGGGGGCGGAGGACCCGGCCGCGCACGTGGCGGCGTTCCTCGACCGCGCGCACGACCTGCGGAAAGTCGTGTACCTGTCCAGCAGCGCGGTCACGTTCCAGCGGCCGGGCAGCTACGAGGAGCACCAGGACGCGGAACGCGTGATCGAGCAGTCGGGCGTGGCGTGGACGCACGTCCGGCCCGGCGAGTTCATGAGCAACAAGCTGATCTGGGCGCGGGGCGTCAGGACCGGCGACGTGGTGCGCGCGCCGTTCCCGGACGCGGTCGGCGCGCCCGTGCACGAGGACGACGTGGCGGAGGTCGTCGTGCACGCCCTGCTGGACGAGGGTCACGAGGGCAGGGCCTACACGCTCAGCGGGCCGGAGGCGCTGACGCACCGGCAGCAGGCCGAGGCGTTCGCGCGGGGGCTCGGGCGGCCGATCGGCTTCGAGCGGTTGACCTACGGGCAGGCGCGGGCGGCGCTGATCCGCGACGAGGGGCTGCCGTGGGACGTCGCCGAGTACCTGATGGGGTACATGGCGCAGCACGACGAGGAACCCGCCGTGGTCACGCCCGACTTCGAGCGGGTCACCGGCAGGCGCGGCCGGACGCTGGCGCAGTGGGCCGCCGACCACGCCGCCGCCCTCACCTGACCCGGGCGGGTCCGGCGCTCAGGACCCCTGAGGGTGGAACTCGGGGGTCCTGAGCGCATGACACGCGAGAACCGAACGCATGACACGCCAGAGCTGAGCGCATGACACGCGGGGGCTGAACGCATGACACGCGCGTGCTGAGCGCATGACACGCGGGGTCTGGGGGTACGACACGGTGGGTCTGGGCGTACGACTCGCGATGGTTTCGTGAGTTAGACGGCGCCGTACTGGCGGTCGCCGGCGTCGCCCAGGCCGGGGACGATGAAGCCGGAGTCGTTCAGGCGCTCGTCGACGCTGGCGGTCACCAGGCGGACCGGCAGGCCCGAGTCCTCCAGGTGCTTGATGCCCTCCGGGGCGGCCAGGCAGCAGATCGCGGTCACGTCCGTGGCGCCCCGGTCGGTCAGCAGGCGGATCGTGTAGGCCATGGAGCCGCCGGTGGCGAGCATCGGGTCCAGCACGAACACCGGCCGGCCCGCCAGGGACTCCGGCAGGGACTCCATGTACGGGGTGGGCTGGAGCGTCTCCTCGTCACGCGCCAGGCCGACGAAGCCCATCTGCGCGTCCGGAATCAGCTTGTGCGCCTGGTCGGCCATGCCCAGGCCGGCCCGGAGGACCGGCACCAGGAGGGGCGGGGTGGCCAGGCGGTAGCCGGTGGTGCGGGCGACGGGCGTGTGCACGCGCTCCTCGGCCACCGCCGCGTCGCGGGTGGCCTCGTACACGAGCATCACGGTCAGCTCTTGCAGCGCGGCGCGGAACGCCGCGTTGTCGGTGCGGGCGTCGCGCATGGTGGTCAGTCGCGCCCGTGCCAGCGGGTGGTCGACAACGAGGACGTCCATGGTCGAACAGTATGTGGTACCCCTGGCCGGTGCCCGACGGCTCCTTACCCACTTCGGTGGTCCGCGTGCTCGACCCCGCCGGCGAACCGGTCGGCGCGGGGGTGGTGCTGGACCGGCACGTCGTGACCTGCGCGCACGTGGTGAACCTCGCCCTGGGGCTCGACGAGAGGTCGGCCGACCGGCCCGCCGGACCGGTCACCGTCGACTTCCCCGCGCTCGGCGGCGCCCCGGTGACCGCCGAGGTGGGCTCGTGGTCTCCCCCGCCGCCGCGCGAGGGCGCACCGGGTGACGACGTCGCCGTGCTGGCGCCGGCGCTCCCCGCTGGGGTCACGCCCGCCCGGTTGACCGACGCGCCGCCGCGCGCCGGGCGGCAGGTCGACGTGTTCGGCTACCCGGGCAACCGCCCGGACGGCGCGTGGGTGCGCGCGGTGACGCGGGGCCTGGTCGGCAACGGGCTGTTGCAGCTGGACAGCGAGTCGGCGCTGGCCGTGGGGCGCGGGTACAGCGGCAGCCCGGTGTGGGACCCGGGGACCGGTCGCGTGGTGGGGATCGTCGCCGCGGCGGCGTCCCGGGACTGCTACGCGATCACCGCCGACCGGTTGCGCCGCGAGCTGCCGGACCAAGCGCCCGGCCTGAGCGTGCTGCACCTGTTCGGCACCCGGTTCGGGTCCGGCCGCCCGCTGCCCGAGGGCTTCGCCGAGACCCGCCCCGACCTGGTGGTCTTCACCGGGGACCTGACCGAGCACGGTCGGCCGGACGAGTTCGAGCAGGGCTTCCGGTTCCTCGCGGACGTGGCGGACGCGGTCCGGCTGCCGCGCCACCGGGTGGTCGTCGTGCCGGGCGTGCGGGACGTGAACCTCCTGGCGTGCCGGGCATACTTCACGCAGGAGGAGGCGTGGGGGCGCGTGCCGACCCACCCCCACTGGCCGAAGTGGGGTCCGTTCGCGGCGGCGTTCGAGGAGTTCTACGGCGGTCGGTTCGGCTTCACCCCCGACGAGCCGTGGACGCTGTTCGACCACCCCGACCTCCGGCTCGCGGTGGCCGGGGTGAACTCCACGATCGAGGTGACGCACGAGCGCGACGACGCCGAACCCGGCGACCGGCAGGTGGAGCGGTTCCAGGAGCTGTTCCGGGAGCGCCGGCGCCGGGGCTGGTGGCGGGTGAGCGCGGTCCAGGGTCCCCTCGGGTCGAGCGTCTCGCTGGACGTCGACCTCACGTTCACCAGCCTCCGGCACGAGCCGGCCGTCTGGTCGCTCGTCCCCCTGCCCGAGCTGCCCGAACCCGCGCACCCGTGGCGCGACCGGGCCGAGCGGTCCGGCGGGAAACCCGCGGCGTTCTTCGAGCGGGTGCTGGAGGCGACCAGGGTGGCCCACCCGACCGCGACCGTCACCCCGCGCCCGGACCATGACTACCTCCGGGTGTGCAAGCCCCGCGACGGCGTCGGTGTCGAGCAGTGGCCGGTCGGGGTGGCCGACGAACCGCGCGCGGCCGACGTGGACCGGTTCGTCGAGCGGGTGCACGCCTCGTTCGCCGCCGCCGACCCCTCGGTGCCGTCGGAGCTGGTCTACAGCGGACCGCCCGCCGGGCCCGAGCTGGTCCGGCGGGCGCAGCGGGCCGGCGTGCGGCTGCGGAGCTTCGTGGAGTACCAGGGGCTGCTGGACCTGCGGCCACTGGCGGAGCGGCAGGCGCGGCGCCTGGCCGGCGACGCCGTGTACCCGGCGGAGCTGTACGTGCCGCAGCGGTACGCCGTCGCGCGGTCCGACGTGCGCGGCGACGACCTGCTGGACCGCGTGCTCGACTGGCTGCGCGAGGACGTCGCGCGGTTCCTGGTGGTGCTCGGCGACTTCGGCCGCGGCAAGTCGTTCCTGCTGCGGCAGCTCACCCGCGCGCTGCCCCGCGAGCACCCCGCGCTGCTGCCGGTGCTGGTCGAGCTGCGCAACCTGGAGAAGGCCCCGTCCCTGGACGAGCTGCTGGCCCAGCACCTGGTGCGCGAGGGCGTCGAGGCGGTCGACGTGAACAAGCTCCGGTACATGATCGGCAGCGGTCGGCTGGCGCTGCTGTTCGACGGGTTCGACGAGCTGGAGCTGCGGGTCGGCTACGACAACGCGGCGGAGTACCTGAAGACGCTGCTCGAAGCGGTCACCGACCGGGCGAAGGTCGTGCTGACCAGCCGCACCCAGCACTTCCAGTCCACCGACCAGGTGCTCAACGCGCTGGGGCAGCAGGTGTCGGCGCTGGCGGCCAGCCGGGTCGTGGTGCTGGAGGACTTCACCGACGACCAGATCCGCGACTTCCTGACCAGGCACTACCACGGTGACGAGGAGCGGGCGGCGGCGCGGTTCGAGCTGCTGGGCGCCGTCAGCGACCTGCTGGGCCTGTCGCGCAACCCCCGGATGCTGTCGTTCATCGCCGACCTCGACGAGGCGCGGCTGCTGGAGGTGCAGCAGCAGCACGGCCGGATCAGCGCGGCCGAGCTGTACCGGGAGCTGGTCGACTTCTGGCTGCTCCAGGAGGCGGGCCGGCAGCGGCACCGGTACGGCACGCCCTCGTTCGACGAGGCCGAGCGGCTCTCGGCGTGCACGGCGCTGGCGCTGCGCCTGTGGAAGACCACCGCGACGACCATCCGGACCTCCGACCTGGAGGACACCGTGGTGCGCACCTTGACGGGCCTGGTCCAGCGCGGTTACTCGATCGACCAGGCCACGCACGCCGTCGGTTCCGGCTCGCTGCTGGTGCGGACCGAGGAGGGCGGTTTCGCGTTCGTGCACCAGTCGGTGATGGAGTGGCTGGTCGCGAAGGTCGCCGCCGACGAGCTGCCGGCCACCGCGATCGTGACCCGCCGGATGTCCCGGCTCATGGTGGACTTCCTGTGCGACCTCGCGGGGCACGAGGTGGCGTTGAGCTGGGCGAGGGGCGCGCTGGCCGACCCGGAGGCGACGGAGGCGGCCAAGCAGAACGCGACCGACGTCGTGCGGCGGCTGGAGGTCGCGACCCGGCTGGTGCTGGCGGGCAAGGACCTGCGCGGTTTCGACTTCGGCGAGCTGGACCTGCGCGGCGCGGACCTGTCCGGCGCGGACCTGTCCGGGCAGCAGCTGCACGGCAAGAGCTTCGCGGGTGCCGACCTGACCGGCGCGAACCTGAGCGACGTGCGGCTGGTCGGCGGCGACCTCACCGGGGCGGTGCTGACCGGGAGCCGGTGGACCCGCGCCGCCCTGCTCGGGGTGTCCGGACCAGCGCCGGCCGACGCGGCGGTGACCGGGCGTGACGAGGCTACGCCCACACTGGCACCGCTGGGCCAGGACGTCGCCGCCGCCGCCTTCTCCCCGGACGGCGAGCTGGTGGCGCTGGCCCGCGAGCACGTGGTGGAGCTGGTGAGCCTCCGAACCCTGCGGCCCGTCCGGGTGTGGCGCAGGCGGGCGCGCCCGATCACGGACGTCGCCTACGCGCCGAACGGCCGCCTGATCGCCACGGTCGAGGACGACGGGGCGGCCCACGTGTGGCACGCGGCGACCGGTGAGCCGGTCTGTGACCTGCCGGGCCGCCTGCTGGACCGGGTCCGGTTCACCGAGGGGTCGGACCGCCTCGTCGGCCAGGACGCCGACCGCGTCGTCCGGTTCTGGGACGCCCGGACCGGCGAGGCCGTCGCCGCGCTGCCCGACGCCCAGGACGACCTGGCGGTCTCGCCCGACGGGAGCCTCCTCGCGACGAGGTTGGGCGCCCGCCTCGCGATCCGCCGGACCGAGGACCTGGAGGTGATCGCGACGGCCGAGGCGTCCAGGGGCTCCCGCCTGGCCTTCACGCCCGACGGCTCGACGCTCGCGGTGGTGGAGGGCGACCGCGTCACGCTGCTGGAGGCGCACTCCGGTTGGCCCGCGGAGGAGTTCCCGGCCCCTTTCCACCCCAAGAACGTGGCCTTCCTCGGCGACCACAGGCTGGGCGTCACCAACGACTTCGCGGTCGTCGTGTTCGACATCGCCGCCGAGAAGGAGTGGCGGTTCGACGCAGGCCCCGACCTCCTGGCGTTCACGCCGTCTCCCGACGGCACGCGCTTCCTGATCACCTCGGCCGACGGTGAAGCGCGCCTCTACACCGGGAGGGCGGACCCGATGGGCCAGCCGCTGACCTCCGGGTGGCGCTCCGTCGGCTCGGCCTCGTACTCGCCGGACCGCCGCCTGCTGCTGACCACCTGCGACGACGGTCGTGGCCGGATCTGGGACCTGGTGACCGGTGTGGTTCGCGATGAGTTCGAGGCGCGGGAAGCGTTCGGGCGGCTGGCCTGCTTCGCCCCGACGGGCTCGCGCGTCGCCTACGCCTCGGCCCGCAACTGGGTCCACGTCACGGGGGACGGGGGCTGTCGCATCCAGACCAGCGACCAAGCGGAGTCGCTGGCCTTCTCCCGCGACGGGCGCCGCCTGCTCATCAGCGTCGGCACCGACTGCCACGAGTACGACGACGCCGGGCGTCCCCTGCGCAAGCTCAGGTCCGGGGCGGTCGTCAACGCGGCGGCGTACTCCCCGGTCTTCGGCCTGGTCGCCACCGCCCACGACGACGGTTCCGCCCGGGTGTGGCACGGCATCGAGCCCGAGCTCATGCTGACCGGCCACACCCAGGAGTTGTGGGCCGTGGCCTTCTCGCCGGACGATCGCCTCATCGCCACCGCGTCCTCCGACGGCACGGCCCGGGTGTGGAGTGCCCGCGGCAGGCAATTGGCCGTGCTGGCGGGGCACGGGCGCACCGTCTGGGACGTGGCGTTCTCTCCCAATGGCAGGCGGCTGGCCACCGCGTCCTCCGACGGCACCGCGCGCGTCTGGGACATCGGGGGCCGGCACCTGCTCACGTTGACCGGTCACACGTCCAGGGTCCGCAGCGTCGCCTACTCCCCCGACGGGCAGCGGATCGCGACCACTTCGGAGGACGGCACGGCCCGGATCTGGAACGCGATGACGGGCGACGAGCTGGCGGTCCTCGTGCACAGCGGCGACGGCGCCGTGCTGCTGCCCGACGGCTCCTACAAGGGCGACGCCGGTGACCGGCTGTTCTGGGCGGTCAAGCAGTGCCGGTTCGAGGCCGGGGAACTGGACCCCTACTACCCGGAGATCCGCCGCTTGGCCCCCGAGGAACCGCTGCCCGGCGTAGTAGCGTCCTGAGCGTGGCTGATCACGTGCGGATCGGGGTCCTGGGTGCGGCGCGGATCGTGCCGGCCGCGCTGGTGAGACCGGCGCGCTCCACGGGCGCCGCGGTGGTGTCGGCGGTGGCCGCGCGGGACGCGGGGCGGGCCCGGGAGTTCGCGGACCGGCACGGGATCGCGCGGGTGCACGACAGCTACGAGGCGTTGCTGGCCGATCCCGACCTCGACGCGGTGTACGTGCCGCTGCCCAACGGGCTGCACGGGCGGTGGACGCTGGCGGCGTTGGCGGCGGGGAAGCACGTGCTGTGCGAGAAGCCCTTCGCGGCCAACGCGGAGGAGGCCGCGCGGGTCGCGGAGGCCGCCCGGGGCAGCGGGCTGGTGGTGATGGAGGCGTTCCACTACCGGTACCACCCGCTGGCGGCGCGGATGGCCGAGGTGGTGGGCGAGCTGGGCGAGCTGCGGCACGTGGACGCGCGGCTGGCCTTCCCGCTGCCCCGGTTCTCCGACATCCGGTACTCGCTGGACCTGGCGGGCGGCGCGCTGATGGACGCCGGGTGCTACCCGGTGAACCTGGTCCGGCTGCTGGGCGGCGGTGAGCCGGAGGTGAAGTCGGCGCGGGCGCTGCTCAGGGGCGACGGCGTCGACCGGGCGATGCGGGCCGAGCTGAAGTTCCCCGGCGGGCACACGGGGACGGTCGTCGCGTCGATGTGGTCGCGCACGGTGCTGAAGGTGACCGCCAAGGTGCTGGGTGCCAACGGGGAGATGCGGGTGATCAACCCGTTCTCGCCGCAGGCCGGCCACCGGTTGACCGTGAAGCTGAAGGGGCAGCGGAGGGTCGAGCGCTTCGACCGGCGACCGTCCTACGAGTACCAGCTGGAGGCGTTCGCGAACGCCGTGCTGCGCGGCGAGCCGTTCCCGACCACGGCCGACGACGCGGTGGCCACCCTGCGCGTGATCGACGACATCTACCGGGCAGCCGGGTTGCCGGTGCGCCGGCCGAGCTGATCGGACCGCCTGGGCCCGACCTGTCGTCACCTGCGGCCCCGGCTCCTAGACTCACCCGTGTGAGCGACGAGCTGGTGCCGGACCCCCGTCAGATGCGCGCCTCGGACGCCGACCGAGAGAAGGTCGCGCAGGTGCTCCAGCAGGCCCACGGGGAGGGGCGCCTCGACCTCCACGAGCTGGACGAGCGCCTGGCCGCCACCTACGCCGCGAAGACCTACGGCGAGCTGGTGCCGCTGACCGCCGACCTCGGCCTGCCCTCGCCCTCGTTGACGCCGATGGCGCTGCCCGCGGACGGCCGGCAGCACCTGCCCGCGTCCCGCGTCGGCGGCACGCCCGGCTCGGCGATGTCGTTCGCGTTCTGGTCGGGGGTCGAGCGGCGGGGCGACTGGGTCGTGCCGGCCACCCACAACGCGGCCGCGATCATGGGCGGCGTGGTGATCGACCTGACCCGGGCGCGGTTCGCGCAGCAGGAGACCACGATCAACGCCTACGCGATCATGGGCGGCGTCGAGGTGATCGTGCCGCCGGAGGTGACCGTGCGGGTCGACGGGATCGGGTTCATGGGCGCGTTCGAGGACCTCACCCACAAGGGCGAACCGACCATCCCCGGCGGGCCGTCCGTGCGGATCACCGGGCTCGCGCTGATGGGCGCGGTCGAGGTGAAGCGGCCGAAGAAGAAAAAGCAGAAGAACCGCGAGATCGAGGACTGACCTAGGGTCTGACCTGGGGAAACGTCGTCGCTTAGGACGGCCGTCCCACTCCGCCTAGACTCGGCGGCATGGCTGCTCCATCCACTTCGCCGTCGCTGCCGCCGGCGCTCGCGGACGCCGTCCGCGACGACGCGTCGCTGCGCCGGTTCCTCCACGGGCTGCCCGGCGTGGACCAGGTCGGCGTGGAACAGCGCGCGGCCGGGTTGGGCACGCGCAGCATCAAGAAGGCCTCGAAGCTGTGGGCCATCGACGCCGCGATCGGCATGGTCGACCTGACCACGCTGGAGGGCGCCGACACCCCCGGCAAGGTGCGGTCGCTGGCCGCGAAGGCGCGCCGGCCCGACCCGGACAACCCGGACGTGCCCCGGGTCGCCGCGGTCTGCGTGTACCCCGACATGGTCGCCACGGCGGTCGGGGAGCTGCGGGGCACCGGGATCGGCGTCGCCAGCGTGGCCACCGCCTTCCCGTCCGGCCGCTCCAGCCTCAAGGTGAAGCTGGAGGACACCGCCTTCGCCGTGGACGCGGGCGCGACCGAGATCGACATGGTGATCGACCGGGGCGCGTTCCTCTCCGGCCGCTACGGGCAGGTGTTCGACGAGATCGTGCAGGTCAAGCACGCCTGCGGCGACGCGCACCTCAAGGTCATCCTGGAGACCGGCGAGCTGGCCACCTACGACAACGTGCGCCGCGCGTCGTGGCTCGCGCTGCTCGCGGGCGGCGACTTCATCAAGACCTCCACCGGCAAGGTGTCGCCCGCGGCGACGCTGCCGGTGACCCACGTGATGCTCCAGGCCGTGCGCGACTGGCGCGACCGGACCGGGCAGCTCCGCGGCGTGAAGCCCGCCGGCGGCATCCGCACCACGAAGGACGCGATCAAGTACCTGGTGGCCGTGCACGAGGTGGCGGGTCCGGAGTGGCTGACCGCGGACCTGTTCCGGTTCGGCGCCTCCACGCTGCTCAACGACCTGCTGATGCAGCGGCGCACCCAGTTGGCGGGCCACTACAGCGGCCCCGATTACGTGACGGTGGACTGACCATGTGGGAATACGCGCCCGCGCCCGAGTCGCGGGACATCGCGAACCTCAAGCCGACGTACCGGATGTTCGTGGACGGGCAGTTCGTCGAGGGCGGCGGCGAGCCGCTGAAGACGATCAACCCGGCCACCGAGGAGGTGCTGGCCGAGGTCTCCACGGCCACCGCCGACGACGTGGACAAGGCCGTGAAGGCCGCGCGCCGCGCCTACGACCGCGTGTGGGGCCGGATGCCGGGCTCCGAGCGGGCCAAGTACATCTTCCGCATCGCCCGGCTGGTGCAGGAACGCGCGCGCGAGCTGGCCGTGCTGGAGTCGCTGGACAACGGCAAGCCGATCAGGGAGTCGCGGGACGTGGACGTGCCCACGGCCGCCGCGCACTTCTTCTACCACGCGGGCTGGGCGGACAAGCTCGCCTACGCGGGCCACGGCCCCGACCCGCGCCCGCTGGGCGTGGCCGGCCAGGTGATCCCGTGGAACTTCCCGCTGCTGATGGCGGCGTGGAAGATCGCGCCCGCGCTGGCCTGCGGCAACACCGTGGTGCTCAAGCCCGCCGAGACCACGCCGCTGACCGCGCTGGTGCTCGCGGAGATCATCCAGCAGGCCGACCTGCCACCCGGCGTGGTGAACATCCTCCCCGGTGCGGGTGACGTCGGCGCCGCGGTGGTCTCCCACGCGGACGTGGACAAGGTCGCGTTCACCGGTTCGACGGACGTCGGCAAGCTCATCCAGGGGCAGCTGGCGGGCACCGGCCGCAAGCTCACCCTGGAGCTGGGCGGCAAGGCGGCGAACATCGTGTTCGACGACGCGCCGCTGGACCAGGCCGTCGAGGGCATCGTCAACGGCATCTTCTTCAACCAGGGCCACGTGTGCTGCGCGGGCTCGCGGCTGCTGGTGCAGGAGTCGGTGGCCGACGAGCTGCTGGAGAAGCTGCGCGCCCGGGTGTCCACGCTGCGCGTCGGCGACCCGCTGGACAAGAACACCGACGTCGGCGCGATCAACTCGCGCGAGCAGCTGACCAGGATCCAGGAGCTGGCGTCGTCGGGCGAGGCCGAGGGCGCCGAGCGCTGGACGTCGTCGTGCCCGTTGCCGGACAAGGGTTTCTTCTTCGCGCCGACCGTGTTCTCCAACGTGTCGCAGGCGATGCGGATCGCGCGCGAGGAGATCTTCGGGCCGGTGCTGTCGGTGCTGACGTTCCGCACGCCCGACGAGGCGGTGGCCAAGGCGAACAACACGCCGTACGGGCTGTCCGCGGGCGTCTGGACGGAGAAGGGCTCGCGCATCCTGTGGGCCGCGCAGAAGATGCGCGCCGGCGTGGTGTGGGCCAACACGTTCAACCGCTTCGACCCGACCGCCCCGTTCGGCGGCTACCAGGAGTCGGGCTTCGGCCGCGAGGGCGGTCGCACCGGGCTGGAGGCGTACCTCGATGTCTGAGCGCATTTCCGTGGCGAAGACCTACAAGCTCTACATCGGCGGCGCGTTCCCGCGTTCCGAGTCGGGCCGGTCCTACCCGGTGGCCGACGCCAAGGGCGCGTTCCTCGCCAACGCCGCGCAGGGCTCGCGCAAGGACGCCCGGGACGCGGTGGCGGCGGCGCGCAAGGCGTTCCCCGGCTGGTCCGGCGCGACCGCGTACAACCGCGGGCAGGTGCTGTACCGGGTGGCCGAGGTGCTGGAGGGCCGCCGCGAGCAGTTCACGGCCGAGGTGGCCGCCGCCGAGGGCGTGGCGGCGAAGAAGGCGCAGGCGCTGGTCGACGCGGCGATCGACCGCTGGGTCTGGTACGCGGGGTGGACCGACAAGGTGACCGGCGTGCTGGGGGCGGCGAACCCGGTGGCCGGGCCGTACTTCTCGTTCTCGGTGCCGGAGCCGACGGGCGTGGTGGCGGTGCTCGCGCCGCAGGAGTCGTCGCTGCTGGGGCTGGTCAGCGTGGTGGCGCCGGTGATCGCGACCGGCAACGCGGCGGTGGTGGTGTCCTCGCAGGACCGGCCGCTGCCCGCGATCACGCTGTCGGAGGTGCTGGCGACCTCCGACCTGCCGGGCGGGGTGGTGAACGTGCTGACCGGGCGGACGGCGGAGATCGCGCCGTGGCTGGCGTCGCACGCGGACGTGAACGCGCTGGACCTGACGGGCGCGCCGGAGTCGAGCCGGGCGGAGCTGGAGCGGGCGGCGGCGGGCACGGTGAAGCGGGTGCCGCGGGTCCGGGCGGACGAGGACTTCACCCGCGAGCCGGACCTGTCGCGGCTGCGGGCGTTCCTGGAGACGAAGACGGTCTGGCACCCGATCGGGGTGTAGGACGGCGTCGCCGAAGGCCCCGCGCCACCCGGTTCGGCCGGTGGCTCGGGGCCTTCGTCGTCCACGACCGCGCCCCGGCGGCCTACCGGCGGCAGCCGAACGCGCTGTAGGCCACCAGCCCCGCGCACCCGAGCACGACCGCGATCACCGTGGCCGAGGGCGTGCCGGCGGGCTGCACCGGCCAGGCGAGCAGGCGTTCCCGCCACTCGTCGCCGGGTGGCACGACGAGCGTGAGGCCCGCCCAGCCGACCGGCAGCGACCAGGCCGCGAGCGAGCCGAACAGGCACGCGCCGAGCGCCGCCAGCCCGCCCAGCCCGACCACGGCGCGGAGCACCACCCCGTCCGGCGCCACGGGGTCGGCCACCCGACCCACGGCCAGCAGCAGGAGGGCGACCACCGCCGCGCCGAGCAGCAGGTGCCCGGCCCGGCGCGGCGGCCAGGCGAACGCCGCCGTGCGGTCGAGGTCCCGGTCGTGCCCGCCGAACCCGACCGCGACGGCGGACACCCCGATGGCGGCGGCGAACGCGGCGAGCCTCGGGTCGCCGCCCGGCTGGGCCAGGAAGCCGATCAGCCCCACCCCGGCGACCGCGGTGGCCAGCGAGGCCGGCACCTGGCGCGAACGGGCGTGGAGGACGAGCGGCCGGGTCACGCCGGCGTTCCCGTCAGCACGGTCAGCGCGTCGCCGGAGCACGCCGCCTGCACCTCGCGGGCCGCCTGCACGCGCGCCGCCTGCTCGGCCTCCGGCAGGGCCCGCAGGACCTCCCACGCCGAAGCCGCCACGGCCTCCGTCTCCCGCCCGACCCACATCCGGTACGCCGGCAGCGGCTTCAGCTCGCCGGTCACCCAGGCCGCCGCGACGGTGCGGAACGCGACCTCCCGCGTAAGATCCCCCGTCACGTACTCGCCGACGCAGGACCGCGTCCCGGCGCCCGCGACCAGCCACTCGACCACCCGCTCGGGCGCCACCTCGCCGGAGGTCCGGAAGTACGCGAACTCGTCCAGGCGCACCCACACCGCCTCCGGCGCGTCGGGACCGCGCTCGACCGCCAGCACCGGCCCCGCCGCCTCGCGCACCTCCACCGGCGGCGACGGCAGTTTCGCCAGCCGCCGCAGCGCCTCGCGCGCCGGGCCCGCCAGCGCCGCCCGCTCGGCCTCGTGCGCCCGCGTCAGGCACAGCCCGTCCGCGCACACCAGTTCGGCGGCCACCGGGTCGGGCGACAGCGCCCCCGCCGGCGTCGCGGGCATCAGCGGCACCGCCACCGCGCCCGCCACCAGCGCCGGCAGCACCGCGGGCCACCGCCGCCGCAGCGCGACCAGCAGGAACCCGGTCAGCGCCAGCCCGGCGAACCACACCGCCTGCCCGGCGGTCACCACACCGGCGACGTGCTCGAACACGCTGTCCGGCGCCGGCACGCTCGGCGTCAGCAGCGTGAACCGGAACCAGCCGCCCTCGACCGACGGCGTGAACGCCATCAGCGCGAACGCGGCCACCGCCGCCGCCGGCGGGGTGAGCGGCCACGGCGCCAGCCGCCCCAGGCCGATGCCCACCCACGACGCCGCCACCAGGGCGAGCGCCCCGACCAGCGCGACCGGGAGCCAGCCCCAGTGGAAGTAGTCGGACCGCATCCGCACCGCACCGGCGACGACCACCGCGGCGTACGCGACGACCAGCGCCAGGGCCGACGCGCCCAGCGTCCACAGCACCCGCTGCGCGCGCGGCCTCGGCGTGGAGGCGAACAGCTCCTCCACCCCGGACCGCCGGTCGCGCAGCCCCAGCAGCGCGCCGCCGCCGATCACCAGCGGGCACGCCAGCAGCAGCATGAACCGGCTCCACTCGGCCAGCGACGACCACTGGCCGGTCCACGCGGTGCTGTTCTTGGTCGGCGGCCCCCACTCGAGCATGAACAGCAGGACCGCGACCGTCACCAGCCCCACGACCGGCGCCGAGGTCCGGCGCAGCTCGATGCCCAGGACCCTCACCAGGCACCGCCCAGCAGCGCCGAGTAGCCGCGCTCGATCGGGCTGTCGCCGACGTGGTCCGGTCCGCCCGCGGCGGCCAGCTCGGCGGGCGTGCCCTGGAACACGAGCTTGCCCCCGGAGACCAGCACGACGTCCGAGCAGGCCGCCGCCACGTCCTCCACCAGGTGCGTCGACACCACCACGCACGCGTCCGCGCCCAGTTCCTGCACCAGTTCCCGGAACCGCACCCGCTGGCCGGGGTCCAGCCCCGCCGTCGGCTCGTCGAGCAGCAGCAGCTCCGGGTCGTTGACGATCGCCTGCGCGATGCCCGCCCGCCGGACCATGCCGCCGGACAGCGACTTGAGCCGGTCGTCGGCCCGGTCGGCCAGGCCGACGCGCTCGACGGCGCGCTGCACCGCGCCGGGGACGTCCCGCGCGGGCACCTCCTTGAGCCACGCCACGTACTCGACGAACTCGCGGACGGTGAACCGCTTGTAGTAGCCGAAGTCCTGCGGCAGGTAGCCCAGGGAGCGCCGCAGCGCCCGCAGGTCCACCTGCCCGGACACCGGCCGCCCGAACACCTCCAGCGTCCCCGACGCGGGCCGCAGCACCGTCGCCAGCGACCGGATCAGCGTGGTCTTGCCCGCGCCGTTCGGCCCGAGCAACCCGTGCACGCCGCGACCCAACCTCAGGTCGAGCCCGTCCACGGCCATCCGTCGGCCCGCGCGCACGCGCAAGCCCTCCGCCCGGACCTGCCAGGCGTACCCCGTTGGCGCGACCTCCGTCGCGCCCACCGCACGCACCATCTTCCCCTCCGTCACAGCCGCGCGTAGGACGCGGACCTGAAGAACACGGCGGCGGCGCCCCCGACCAGCGCCGCCGCCCAGAGCGGCGCCGCGCCG
Source organism: Actinosynnema sp. NPDC059797 (assembly GCF_042732085.1). NCBI lineage: Bacteria > Bacillati > Actinomycetota > Actinomycetes > Pseudonocardiales > Pseudonocardiaceae > Actinosynnema > Actinosynnema sp. NPDC059797. The sequence goes on along the minus strand of NZ_JBHWIE010000020.1, from coordinate 25,365 downwards.
GGCGTGAGCGCCCCGGGCACGTCGCCGAGCCACACCGCCGGGCCGACCACCAGCACCGCCCACGCGGTGGTGGTGGCGACCGCGGCCCGGCGCACCCCGACCACGCTGCCGAGCGCGAGCGTCACCGAGGTGACGGCCAGGCACGGCAGCAGCCAGTACGCGGGTGACGCGCCGGTCAGCCACCCGCCGACGAGCAGCGGGGGCAGCACCGCGAGGAGCACGGCCAGCGTCCGCCGCAGCACCAGTTCCAGCCCGGCCCGCGCGGTCGACGCCACCAGCTCGTAGGCCGGGTCGACCGCCCGCGTCCACGCGCCCGCGACGCCCAGCACCGGCAGCACCGGCGCGACGAGCAGCAGCACGGACGGCACCTCGTCGGGGGGCGCGAGGAAGTCGACGAACAGGACCGCGAACACCACGAGCGCGGTCATCGCGAGCCAGGGCAGCAGCGACGGCGCCGCCCACGGCGCCCAGTTCCGGCGCACGGGCGCGGGCGTCCCGGTGGGCTCCAGCCCCGCCCACACCGCCGCGGTCAGCGCCGTGACCGGCGGCGGGGCCAGGTCGGCCAGCCGCAGCCGGCACAGCTCGCACCCCTCCAGGTGCGACTCGACCGCCCACACCTGGTCGACGGGCAGGTCCTCGCCCGCCGCGTAGCGGGTGATCAGCTCGACGGACGCGTGCTCGTTCACGACAGCGCCTCCCGCATGGCGATCCGGGCCCGCCTGGCGCGGGTCTTGACGGTGCCCTCGGGGACCCCGAGCAGCACGGCGGTCTCGCGGACGGTCAGCCCGTCGAGCACCATCGCCTGGAGGACCTGCCGCAGCTCGGGCGCGAGGTCGCGCAGCGCGCCGCCGACGTGGTCGCTCAACGCGCCCGCCAGCGCCTCTTCCTCGGCGGCGGGCGCGGGGGCCGGCTCGGGCAGCGCCCGGGCGTGGTGGGCGCGGCGGCGGAAGGCGTCGACCAGCCGGCGGGCGGCGATCGTCCACAGCCAGCCGACCGCGGTGCCGTCGACCGCGGCGCCCGCGAACGACCCGGCCGCGCGCCACACCGCCAGGTAGGTCTCCTGCATGACCTCGGCGACGACCTGCTCGTCGGCGCACCGGCGGCGCAGGCGCACGGCGAGCCACGGCGACGTGCGGCGGTAGAGCTCCTCGAAGGCCGCGCGGTCACCGCGGGCGACCGCGCGGACCAACTGCTCCTCGTTCACACCCGGCAAGACGCCCGCTCACGCGGAACGGTTCTCAACGGGAAGTGATGTGCGTCACATCAGTACCAGTTGTTCTCGTCGGCCGTGGAGCTGGACTCGGCCTCGCCGGTGGCCCGGTGGGCCAGCGCGGCCACCGCCTCCTCCAGCTCGCGCCGGACGTCGCCCTCCCGGTCGGTCTTCACCGCGACCGCGACCTGGCTGCGCCCGGGGCCGTCGTCGACCACGACCAACTCACCCCGGTAGCCGTTCTCCTCCCAGGAGATCCGACGGCCCCCGCTGTCCACGCCCGGGGTCGTGGCCTCCAGGCCGGGCAGGTGCTGGGGCAGGCTCTCCGGGCGCGCCATGAACGCGAACAGCTCGTCGGCGCCCATGTCCACCGTCGCCCGGTACTCGTAGCTGGTCATGGCCGCCGGGTACCCCCGATCCGCCGGAACGCACGGCCGCGACCCAACCGGGCGCCCGCCACCAGGGCCGCGCCGGACAGCACCAGCGCGCCCGACAGCAGCAGGGGACCGGCGACCGGGGCGCCGGTGCCGGCGAGGGGGCGCCCGGCGCCCGGGTCGATCGCGGGCACGTCCCCGTGAGTGGTGGTGGTCGTCGTCGGCGCGGCGGTCGTCGTGCTCCCGGTCGGCGCGGTGGTGGTGGTCGGCGCGACCGTGGTCGTGGTGGTCGTGGTCGTCGGCGCGGCCGTGGTCGTCGGCGTGGTCGTGGTCGTCGGCGTGGTGTCGCCGCACGTCACCAGGTCCTCGAACGGCGCGTGGTGGATCTCGCCGCCGCTGCCGCCCGCCGCACCGCCGTGCACCAGCGAGCGGACCACGACCGCGCCCTCCACGTTGGCCGGGCTGTCGTCCACCAGGGTGGCGTTCGGCGCGTAGACCGTCCCCCACACCGTGCCCGTCCCCGCCGGCAGCGTGACGGTCCCCGAGGTGGTGAAGTTCCACAGCACGTGGCGCGACGGGCCGTTGCCCTGCCAGCTGACGTTCGGCACCGGCCACTCGTAGTCGCCCGCCACGTCGACGTTGACCACCAGCCAGGCCCGGTCGCCGGGCTGGAGCGCCCCGTTGAGCGGGTTGACGTTCTTGAGCGCCGCGAGCTGCGCGGCGGTCAGGGTGAGGACGTTCTGCCCGGGTTGGAGCCCGAGGGTGGCGTTGGGGTCGGTCCCGTTCCACGGCCGCTGCCCGTTCTGGTCGCGCAGCACCACCGTGGACGGGCACGTGGCGAGGTCCGCGGCGATGCCCCGGTAGGTCGCGAACAGGGACGGGAAGTCGAACCCGCTCGGCCCGCCCACCGACGCGGCGGGCTGCGGGGCCTGCACGGCCACCGCGGGCCGGGTGCCCTGGTCGCCGCCCGCCGGCACGACGAACGTGACCCCGCCGGAGGGCAGCACGCCCGCCCCCGACAGGTCGCCGATCTTGGCGTAGGACCGGTCGAGCACGTTGAGCTGCGCGCCCGCCGGGCTGCCCGCGAAGTCGACGCGCCCGCCGACGACGAAGCTGGTCGGCCGGTCGTCACCGGCCAGGACGTACGTGCCGGGGTTGTTGGGCCCGACGTTGTAGGTGCGGAAGCGCACGTCGCCGCCGACCGCCACCGGCCCCTCGGTCTCGTTCTCGTTCAGCTCGGCGTCGGTCTCGACCAGCACCAGGAACCCGTGGCTCGGGTCGAGCGCCACGTCGCCCGGCGCGACCGGCCGCACCGGGTTCACCCCGGCGTCCACCCGCCCCGGCGCCCAGCCGAGCGCCACCGAGGCCAGCACCGCCAGGCCGGCGGCCCCGACGCGGTTGATCCGCATGTCCCAGCTCCCGAGGAGGTCGGCACCCTCCCCGCAGCCAACGGCACCACCGCGTTCCCGGCACGTCGAGGTCACCCCGCCGGGTGACCTAGTCGGTGCGCCACCCCAGCCGGCCGTCCGAGCCGACCAGCGGCTCGCAGTGGCCGAGCCGGCCGCGGTGCTCCAGGGCCGTGGCGATCCGGTCCAGCATCTCCTCCAGCCCGGTCCACTCGGGCTTGGCCATGCCGCCCGCCTCGCGGTCCCACTCCACCACGCACCCCGACAGCACGCCCGGCCGCAGGTCGAGCGCGAGCGCGTCACCGCACCCGTCGAACGCGATGGGCAGCCACCGCGGGTGGAAGCCGACCGTCGGCGCACCCGCCTCGCTGTCCGGGTCGGCGGGCCAGAAGCGCTCCTTCAACCGCCACGAGCGCAGCGCGTTGGACGGGCCCAGCGGCGTGTAGAAGGGCGGCAGCACCTCGGCGAACGCCAGGTCGGCCGTGCCGCCGCAGACCGACCACCAGGCGCGCAGCTCGTCGGGCGGCGCCAGCCCGGTCGCGGCCTCCAGCGCCTCGACGGCGGACTCGTCCTCCGGTGGCACGAAGGCTCGCGCGGTCGAGGGGGCGTGCTCGTCGAGCCACGCCACTATCCGTTCCCAATGGCGCAGGACACCCACGTCCCCATGATCACCTGGTACGGGCGTGCCAGGTACCGCTCATCGGGGCACTGTCCACCGGAACGCCGCACGCCGGCCCGCCTGATGAGGCAGGATCCCGGCGCGAGGAGAGCGCACCGAGGGGGCAGGGTTGGAACGGGGTTTCGACGTCGACACCGCCGCGCTGTCGGCGTACGGCAGCACGGCCGCCGGGTTGTCGGACGAGGTGGCCGCGGTCGGCACGTCGACCTTGGCGGGCACGACGTCACTGGCGGCGGGCAGCTTCGGCAGGATCGGCGACGAGGTCGGGCTGGGCGCGGCGTTCCAGCGCGCGGCCCAGGCCCAGGTGGACGGGGTGGCCGCCGCGGCGGCGGCGCTGTCCGGGCTCGCCGGCGCGGCCCGGGACGCGAGCCTCGCCTACGCCGAGCAGGAGTCGCGGAACGCCGCCGACCTCGACCGCGCGTACCGGGTCTGACGTGGACGTCGGCGGTTTCCTGGCGGCCCTGGTCCAGCCGATGGAGGACCACCTGGCCCAGCTGGAGGGCGACACCGGTGGCGCCACGCGCGCCGCGGAGGCGTTCGGGCGGGCCTCGACGGCCCTGACCGAGCTCGACGGCAGGCACACCGGCGCGGCGAACTCGGCCCTGGCGACCTGGTACGGCGACCGGGCCACCGCGTTCCAGCAGCGGGTGAGCGCGTTCTCCGGCGGCGTGGGCACGTTGGCGCGCAACGCCACGACCGCCCAGCAGGCGGCCACCGACGCGGTGAGCGCGGTGGACTCCGGCAAGGCCGCGATCCAGGGCCTCATCGACGAGTTCACCGGCTGGGCGTGGCCCCGGCTGGCGGCGGCCGTGGCCGCGTCGCTGTTCGGCGGCGCGGGCGCGGTCCTCGCGGTGGCGGCGGAGGTGACCGCGAAGGCCCGCGAGTACGAGGGCAGGACCGCGCGGGAGCTGGACCGGGTCCGCACCGAGCTGACCGACGCGGTCACCCGGCTCCAGGGCCTCGCGCAGCCCTCGTTCGCCGGGCTGGGCGACCCGCTGGGCGCGGAACCGGGCGGCGGCACGACGTCGGCCTCGTCCGCGAACGGCAGCCCCGCCGGCTCGAACAACGCCCCCGGCGGGAGCTCGGGTGGCTCGGGCGGGGGCGGCTCAGGCGGGGGCGGCGGCAGCAGCGGTGGCGGTGGAGGCGGCGGAGGCGGCGATCCGGTCGGCCCGCGCCTCCCGGTGGCCATCCCGCCGCAGCCGGGCACCGGCGTGGGCGTGAACCTGCCGGACGGCAGCAGCGCCGAGGCGCCCAACGAGACCGCCGCGCGGGCCGTGCGCAACGCGCTGTCCGCACTCGGCACCCCGTACGTGTGGGGCGGCGCGAACCCGCCACAGGGCACGGACTGCAGCGGCCTGACCCAGTGGGCGTACGCGGGCGCGGGGTTCGACATCCCCAGGCCCGCCTCGTCGCAGGCCATGGGAGCCTCCGTGCCGCCGGGCCAGCTGCTGCCCGGCGACCTGGTGGTGTGGGACGGGCACGTGGCGATGGTGATCGGCAACGGGCAGATGGTGGAGGCGGGCGACCCGGTCCAGGTGAACCCTATCCGCACCGACAACATCGGCATGGCCTTCATGGGCTTCTACCGACCGACGGGCTGAGGACGTGGACGAGGCGGACAGGGCGGCCCGGCGGGTCGCGGACACCGGGCGGAGGGTCGGCGAGCACCTGGCGCGCACCGGACCGGTGCTCGGGCGGGCGTCGTCACCGGACGGCGCGGTGACGGTCGTGGCGGCGCCCGGCGGTGCGCCGCGGGAGGTCAGGGTGTCGCCGGCGGCGCTCGCCCTGGGCCCGCGGGCGCTGGCGGACGAGATCGTGCGCGTGGCCGCGGCGGCGTCCCGCGACGCGGCCACCCGGGTGCACCGCTCGCTGGAGCGCGTGGTCGACCCGGAGACGCTGCGGGCGCTCACCGAGATCGGGTTCGAGCGCGGACCGGACGACGACGACTTCGGCAGCACGTACCTGAAGGGCCCGCGATGAGCCGGGAGGAGCGGCTCGCCGCCGCCGAGGCGCTGACCGACGTGCTGGCCCGCGTGGTCGGCGCGGCCGAGCACCCCACCGGCCTGGCCCGCGCCACCGCGACCGCCACCGGCGAGTTGAAGTCGCTCGACCTGCACCCCGGCGCGCTGTCGCGGGGGCCCGAGGCGATCGGCCGGCTGGCCGTGGAGACGGCCGGGCTCGCGGCCGAGGCGGCGGTGCAGCGCGCCTACAACGAGCTGGCCAAGGCGCTGGGCGACGGCCTGGCCACGGCGATCGAGGCGTTCGCCGGCCCGCCGCCGCTGCGCGCCTCGCGCGACGCCCCACCGCCCGGCGGCCCACCACCCCCTCCGGTCGCCCCACCACCGGTCGCCGCCCCTCCGTGGGCCTCCCGGCAGCCCGCGCGACGCCCCTCACCGCGCCCCGCGCCCACCGATCCCGACGATGACGACGACTACTTCGCCGACCCGTTCCGTGGTCAACGGCGGTAGCCCGTGATCGACCCCGTACTCTTGCCCCCGCATGGCAAAGGGGCATGGCGTGACCGGGAGGTCGGATGGCACAGGACATCGTCCCGATCGAGCTGGGGCTCACGCAGGGGGATGTCGTCACCCTGTGGGCACCGCGCTGGCGGGAAGAGGGCGAGGAGTGGGAGGCATTCCTCGGCCACGAGGAGGACCTGTACGCCTTCCCCGACGCCGCGCACCTCGCGGCGTTCGTGCGCAAGGCCGAGGAGCACGACCTGACCGACCACCCGGCGTGGCACGTGGTGCCCGCGCTGACGGTCGGTGAGCTGTCGCCCGACGACAACCACCAGTTCGACCTGGTCGGGGTGCCGGAGCTGGTCGCCGAGGAGCCCGACACCTGGGTGATCGGCGAGCTGGCCGACGTGGTCTCGATCGTGCGGTCGCTGGCGGACGTGTGCGACCTGGAGAAGGTGCACGAGGTCCTGGACTCGGCGGAGGGCTTCGCGCTGCTGCCGCAGGGCACGCTGCCGTTCACCGGTCGCGAGGGCCAGGCGCTGTGGACCGAGCTGGCGCGGGTCGTCGCGGAGAAGTGGGACGAGGTGCTGGACGCGATCGACGAGGTCGTGACCACGCCCGACGTCGACGAGGCCGCGCTGGCGGCGGCGCAGGAGGAGCTGGCCGCGTTCGAGGAGGCCAACGCCTCCGCGGTGAGCGCCGCCGACGACGACGAGGAGGCCGACGGCGAGGAGCCGGTCGGGTTCTGGGGCGAGGTCGGCATCGACCCGATCAAGATCATCACCGGTGCGGGCGAGTACTACACGCTCCGCTGCTACCTGGACGACCAGCCGGTGTTCCTCGGCCGCAAGGGCAAGATCGACGTGTTCGGCTCGCCGCGCGCGCTGGCCCGGTTCATCGTCGAGGCCGACGACAACGACCTCGTCGAGGTGTCGACGTGGGGCGAGCTGGTCACCAAGGCGACCGGCGGCGACCTGGAGGTCGAGGTCGACCCGGACAACGTCTACGTGTTCGCGGGCCTGGACGAGGACATCTCCGAGGGGCCGGACGCCGTGGACCCGACGCAGCTCGACCTCGCGGTGGAGCTGCTGGAGGACGCGGGCGAGTGGGCCGGTGACGACGAGGTGAAGGTGCGGCTCAACGGCTCCGAGCGGCTCGGGTGGCTGGTGAACTACGTGCTCAAGCCGGAACCGACGCGGCTGGCGCCGAGCGCGCCGTTCGACGACGAGGTCGTCGCCTGGCGCACCCTCGTGGCGCAGTTCGAGGACCGGCTCAAGGTCCACTGAGCCGGAGGGGGGCGGTCCGGGCCGGACCGCCCCCTCCCCCTCACTTCTCCAGTGCCGCGTACGCGGGCTCGACCACGTCCTGGATCAGGGCGCGGCGCTCGTCGTGCGTCAGGAACGCGGCCTTCGCGGCGTTGGCGGTGAACTTGCGCAGGTCGGCCCAGCCGAAGCCGAAGTGCTCGACCGCCGTGGCGAACTCGCTGGTCATGGAGACGCCGCTCATCAGCCGGTTGTCGGTGTTGAGGGTGACCCGGAAGCCCAGCTCGTGCATCCGCTTGATCGGGTGCTCGGCCAGCGAGGCGACCGCGCCGGTCTGCACGTTCGACGTGGGGCACATCTCCAGCGCGATCCGGCGGTCCCGCACGTACGCGGCCAGCCGGCCCACCCGGTCGCCGTCGATGTCCTCGGCCAGCCGCACGCCGTGCCCGAGGCGTTCCGCGCCCGCCAGCTGCACGGCCTCCCACGCCGACTCGACGCCCGCGGCCTCGGCGGCGTGGATGGTGAAGTGGGCGTTCTGCCGCCGCAGGTACTCGAACGCGGACAGCTCGCGGCTCGGCGGGAAACCGGCCTCGGGACCGGCGATGTCGAAGCCGACCACGCCCGCGTCCCGGTAGCGCACGACCAGGTCGGCGATGCGCTGCCAACCGTCGTTCTGGCGCATCGCGCACAGCAGCGCGCCGACCCGGATCCGGTCGCCCGAGGCGGCCACGCCCTGCCGGAACCCCTCCTGCACCGCCTCCACGGCCTGCTCCAAGCTCAGGCCGCGCTCGGTGAACAGCTCGGGGGCGTAGCGGATCTCGGCGTAGACGACGCCGTCGGCCGCCAGGTCCTGGACGGCCTCGGAGGCCACCCGCACCAGCGCCGCCTCGTCCTGCATGACGCCGCAGGTGTGGGCGAAGCCCTCCAGGTAGCGGACCAGCGAGCCGGAGTCGGCGTTGTCGCGGAACCAGTTGCCCAGGGCGACGGGGTCGGTCGTGGGCAACCCCTGGTGGCCGCAGGCCTCGGCGAGTTCGATCACCGTCTGGGGACGGAGGCCACCGTCGAGGTGGTCGTGCAGCAGCACCTTGGGCGCGCCGCGCAGGGCCTCCTGGGAAAGCGGGGTCGGCATGGCCGCCACCGTATACCGCCGACACGCCGGGCCGGTCCCCCCGAGAACGATCATGTTCCGCTAGGGTGGGCAGAACGTGTGCCGCCTGTGTGCAGAACCACTCGTTCGGGTCTTCCACTCGCCGTTGTGCAGTCGTGATGCAGAACTTTCCGCTACCACAACGCCAACTCGGGTCACTCACACGGTGGATGATCACCACCGACCATCGGCGACCCCTTCACAGTTACCCTTAGGTAGGGTCACCCAACGTAACTCGAACGGAGTACACCCGAGGCGGTTCCCCGCGGGGGCTGGTACAGACCGCCGGCCCAAACTGGTTAGGCTCCCGGAGGTCTCCCCTCCCCTGGACGAAGGCACCGAGCCGTGAACGAGAACAACAACTCCACGATGTCCTTCGATCGGATGCGCAACATGCTCACGCGCGCCGCGGAGATCCGTGAGAGCGAACAGCAGCAGATCTTCGACGCACTGGACGAGATCCACGCACGGATGTCCCCGCTCGAGTCGCTGGGTTCCGTTCGCAAGCGCTTGTCCGAGCTGCCCGACCGGACCGAGGTCAGCGTGCTGGCCGAGCGGCTGGACGAGGCGCTGGCCAGGCTGGAGGCCCAGGACAACGCGGTGCAGGGCATCGGCCGGGCGGTCGACGGCCTGGTCGACAAGCTCGCCAAGCCGTTCGCCCAGCTCGACGGCCGGCTGGACGGGGTGACCGGCCGCTTCGAGGGCGTGGCGGGCCGCATGGACGGCCTGGAGGACAAGCTCTCCCACATCCACAAGCGCATCGACGACCTGGAACTGCACCTCGACAAGCAGGACAGCAAGGTCGACCAGGTCCCCGGCGCGGTCACCGCGCCCCTGCGCGAGCGCCTGGAGGTCCTGGAGGCCGCCCTCCGCGGCCGCCTCGACGAGGTGGACGAGGGCGTGCACGAGCACCTCGACGGCACGCGCGAAGCGCTCCAGCGCTCCCTCACCGACTCGACCAACGCCCTCCACGGCCGCCTCGATGAGACCAGGGACAACCTCAACACCACGCGCGACGGCCTGCACGCCCAGCTCACCGAAACCCGCGACAGCCTCCACGGCGCCCTCGCCGACACGCGCAGCACCATCACCGGCAAGGTCGACGAGGCCCGCGAGTCGCTGCACGCGGCCCTCGACGAGACCCGCGACCAGGTCGACGCCACCGACCGCCTCGAAGCCCTGGCCCAGCGCCTGGAGCAGGTCACCTCGCGCCTCGACACCATGACCACGCGCCTGGACTCGGTGGAGGACGACTTCGCGGCCCGCCTCGCCGAACTGTCCGGCGTGGTCGAGCAGGGCATCAACAAGGTCGACAACACCCTGTCGTCCCGCCCGGACGCCGACACCCTGGCCTCCCTGGTCCGCAAGAGCAACCAGGAATCCGAACTCCGCATCGGCGGCCAGTTGGACGAGGCCATGGCAACCTTCGCCGAACTCATCCTCGGCGGCGGCAGCCCCACCCCGCCCCCGCCGCCCACGGCCCTCCCGCGCCCCCAGCGCCGCACCCGCAAGAACGGCCCGAAGACGGACAACCGCAACGTGGACGACGACGACCTGACCGCCGAAGGCGCCTGAGCACCAACAACAAGGCCCGACCGCACCAGCGGTCGGGCCTTTTCGCGCACCACCAACCAACCTGAACGCATGACACGCCGGGTCTGAACGCATGACACGCGCGACCTGAACGCATGACTCGCCGGTCCTGAACGTACGACACGCCCGACCGGAACGTACGACTCACACGTCCCGAACGTACGACTCGCGCGTCCTGAACGTACGACTCGCGATGTCCGACTGGAGGACACGCGGTGTCCGAGTGGAGGACACGCCGACGAGAACGGGGCCCACTACGGGAGTTGCGCAGCTCGTAAAGCTTAGGGGCTCGTGGTCTCCCGTATGGCCTGGGCGCAGCCCTACCGCGCTTGTCAAGGGGTGTCGCACGCTCTTCGCGACACCCCTTGACAAGGGTGGTTGCCTCAGGCAGGCCATGCGGGAGGCCACGAGCGGCAAGGCTTGTCCCCCGGAGGCCTGCCCAGCGGCGAGCGTCCGCGCTTAAAGCCCGTGAACCCCGGTCAGCCCCGCACGGTCTCGATCACGAGAGGGCCGCGCTCCACCGGAGCCGGACCCACCGACCAACCCCCTTCAAGGGCCTCCAGAGCACCGCCGACAGCATCCGGCGTGTCCGTGTACAGCTCCAGCAGGGGCTGACCGGCCTCAACCGCCTCCCCAGGCTTGGCCAGGCAGATCACCCCGGCCCCACCCTGCACCGGGTCCTCCTTGCGAGCCCTCCCGGCCCCCAACCGCCAAGCGGCCACCCCCACCGCGTAAGCGTCCAGCGACACCAGGTACCCGGACTCCGGAGCACTCACCACGTGCTTGTGGGCGCCACGCCGCAGAGGGGCCTCCGGATCTCCGCCCTGAGCCCGGATCATCCGTGCCCACACCTCGTAAGCCTCACCCGAGGCCAACACCCGCGCCGGATCGACACCAGAGGCACCAGAAGCACCGGACACACCAGAGGCACCAGAGCCACCAGGAGAAGCAGGAGAGAGACCCGCCGCCGACAGCATCTCCCGCGCCAGCGCCACGGTCAGCTCCACCACGTCGGCAGGACCACCGCCGCGCAGGACCTCGATCGACTCCTCGACCTCCACCGCGTTGCCGACCGCGCGCCCCAACGGCACGGACATGTCCGTCAGCAGCGCCGACACCCGCACCCCGTGGTCCACGCCGATCGACACCAGCGCCGACGCCAGCTCCCGCGCCCGCTCCAACGTCTTCATGAAGGCGCCGGACCCGACCTTCACGTCCAGCACCAGCGCCGAAGCGCCCTCGGCGATCTTCTTCGACATGATCGACGACGCGATCAGCGGGATGGACTCGACCGTCCCCGTCACGTCCCGCAGCGCGTAGAGCTTCCGGTCGGCCGGGGCCAGCCCCTCGGTGGCCGCACACACCACCGCGCCCACCGACCTGAGCTGCTCCACCACCTCGTCCACGGTCAGCTGCGCCCGCCACCCCGGGATGGACTCCAACTTGTCCAGCGTCCCGCCGGTGTGCCCGAGCCCGCGCCCCGACAGCTGCGGCACGGCCGCGCCGCACGCCGCCACCAGGGGCGCCAGCGGCAGGGTGATCTTGTCGCCCACCCCGCCCGTCGAGTGCTTGTCCACGGTCGGCCGCCCGACGTCGAGCGTCAGCCGCTCGCCGGAGCGCACCATGGCCCGCGTCCAGCGCGCCGTCTCCCGGGCGTCCATCCCGTTGAGGAACACCGCCATGGCCAGCGCCGACATCTGCTCGTCCGCGACGGTCCCGCGCGTGTAGGCGTCGATCACCCAGTCGATCTGGGCGTCCGACAGCGCCTCCCCGTCCCGCTTCGCACGGATGACGTCCACCGCGCTGTAGCTCATGGCAGGTCCCCCGGCCCGAACGCGTCGGGCAGCACGGCGCTCATCGGCAGCACGCCCGAGGGCGTGTCCACCAGGCACTCGGCCCCGCCCAGCTCGTAGATCACCTGACGGCACCGGCCGCACGGCATCAGCAGCTCACCCGCCCCGCTCCGGCAGGCCAGCGCCACCAGCCTCCCGCCACCGGTCAGGAAGAACTGCCCGGCCAGCGTGCACTCGGCGCACAACCCCACGCCGTAAGCGGCGTTCTCGACGTTGCACCCGACCACGACGCGCCCGTCCGAGCACACCGCCGCCGCACCGACCTGCAACCCGGAGTACGGGCAGTACGCGCTCCGGGCGGCCTCGACGGCACGCGCCCGCAGCACGTCCCAGTCAATTTCGGCGACATCACCCACGGCGGTACACCACGCCATCGGCCGCCGGCATCCGCAGCCTCTGCGACGCCGCCGCCAGCACCACCAGCGTCACCAGGTGCGGCGCGTAGGTCGTCAGCTCGGAAGGCACCTCGTCCACCGTGTAGTACACGGCGTACAACGCGGCAGCGGCCACCACGCCGCCCGCCGCCGCGAACCACCGCCGCCGCACGAGCTGCCACACCACGATCACGGCCAGCAGCAGCACCGCGCCGTACACCAGCGCCAGGAACGTCGCCCCGCCGGACCGCAGCTGCAACCCGTCCGCGTACCCGAACAGCGCCGAGCCGCCCAGCAGCCCGCCGGGCCGCCAGTTGCCGAAGATCAGCGCCGCCAGGCCGATGTACCCGCGGCCGTTGGTCTGGCCCTCCAGGTACCCGGGCTGACCGGGGTTGAGCACCAGCGCCGCGCCGCCGATGCCGGCCAGCGCGCCGGACCCGATCACCGCGATGTACTTGTAGAGGTACACGTTCACGCCCAGCGACTCGGCCGCCACCGGGTTCTCGCCGCACGACCGCAGCCGCAGCCCGAACCGCGTCCGCCACAGCACGAGGTAGCTGCCGACGACCAGCAGCACGGCCAGCATCGTCAACGGGGAGACGCCGGTCACGAGCCCGCGCAGGATGCCCGCGACGTCGGACAGCCCGACCCGCTGCTCGGCTTCCAGCCGCCCCAGCCAGTCCGACAGGCCGGCCGCCGAGTAGGTGTCGAACTTCGGCACCGCCGGCGACTCGCGCGGGTTGTTCGACAGCGGGAAGAAGATCAGGGTCGACAGGTACTTGGTCAAACCCGCCCCGACCAGGTTGATCGCCACACCGGACACGATGTGGTTCACCCCGAAGGTCACGGTCGCGACGGCGTGCAGCAGCCCGCCCAGCGCGCCGAACACGGCGGCCGACACCAGCGCGGCCCACGGCCCCCACTGGTAGCCGCCCCACGCCGCGCCCCACGTGCCCATGATCATCATGCCTTCGAGGCCGATGTTCACCACGCCCGCGCGCTCGGCCCACAGGCCGCCCAGCGCGGCCAGCAGGATGGGCAGCGCCAGCCGGACGGCGGTCTGGATGGTCCCGGTGGAGGTCAGCTGCGGCACGCCCGTCAGGTACGACGTCGTCGACAGCAGCACCACCGCGCCGGCGACGCCGAGCGCGCCGACGGCCCACCCGGGGATCTTCCGGGCCTTCCGCGGCGGCGGCAGCGTCGCGGGCGCCTCGGACGGATTCATCAACGAAGTACTCACGCCGCACCCACCGTCCCGAGCTCCCGACCGACCCGCCGCTGTTCCGCGGCCAGCTCGACGCGCCGCACCACCTCGTACGCGACCACGACCGACAGCACGATCGCGCCCTGCATGATCGTCACGATCTCCCGCGGCACGCCCACGTTGTCCAGCGCGAGGCCGGACTTGTCGAGGAACGCCCACAGCAGCGCGCCGAGCGCGATGCCGCCGGGGTGGTTGCGCCCCAGCAGCGCGATCGCGATGCCGGAGAAGCCGATGCCCGCCGGGAAGTTCAGGTTGTACGTGTGGTCGCGCCCGAGGATCTCGGGCATCGACACCAGGCCCGCGATGGCGCCCGACAGCAGCATCGCGATCATGATCATCTTCTTGGCGCTGACCCCGCCGGCGGCCGCCGCCGTGCTGGACTCGCCGGACGCGCGCAGCTCGAAGCCGAACCGGGTCCGGTTCATCATCACCCAGTACCCGATGCCCAGCGCCGCGGCCAGGAAGACCAGGCCGAACACCGTGCCGGACGAGCCGAACGAGATGCCGGGCACCCACCCGCTCTCCGGGATCTCCGGGGTGCGGATGTTGTTGCCGCGCAGCTCGCCGAACACGTCGTCGCCGATCAGGTAGGCCGCGAGCCCCAGCGCCAGCCCGTTCATCATGATCGTCGAGATGACCTCGTTGACGCCCCGCGTGACCTTCAGGACCGCCGGGATCGCGGCCCACAGGGCGCCGACCACCGCGGCCGTCAGGATGATCACCAGGGCGTGGATCCCGGGCGGCAGCGCGATCGCGCCGCCGACCACGGCCGCGACGACCGCCGCGACCCGGTACTGGCCCTCGACGCCGATGTTGAACAGGTTCATCTGGAACCCGATCGCCACCGCCAGCGCCGCGATGTAGTAGGTCCCGGTGCTGTTGACGATGTCCACGGCGGTGGTGCCCTGGCCGACCTGCGAGACCATCGCGCCGAACGCCCGCAGCGGGTTCGCACCCGACACGAGCAGCGCGACGCCGCACAGCAGGGCGGAGAACAGGATCGCCAGCACGGGCGGCAGGAGTTTGCCGCGCAAGATTCCCATCAGTCGCCTTCCACTTCCGCCGCCGACCGCGACGCGTCGGCCGCGGTGGCCCCGCCGACCACGCCGGCGCCCGCGCCGGTCATCGCGCTGCCCAGGTCCTCGGGCGTCACCGTCGCCGGGTCCGCGTCGGCCACCAGCCGACCGCGCAGCATCACCTTGATGGTGTCCGACAGGCCGATCAGCTCGTCCAGGTCCGCCGAGATCAGCAGCACCGCCAGGCCGCGCGCCCGCGCCTTCTTGATCTCGTCCCAGATCAGCGCCTGCGCGCCCACGTCCACGCCGCGCGTCGGGTGCGAGGCGATGAGCAGCACCGGGTCGCCGGACAGCTCGCGCCCCACGACCAGCTTCTGCTGGTTGCCGCCGGACAGCGCGGCCGCGGCCACGTCGATGCCCGGCGTGCGGACGTCGAACTCCTCGACGATCCGCTCGGTGTCCTTCTTCGCGCCCGGCAGGTCCAGCCACGCGCCCCTGGCCGTCGGCTTGCGCGTCTGGTAGCCCAGGATCCGGTTCGCCCAGAGCGGCTGGGTCAGCAGCAGCCCCTGGCGGTGGCGGTCCTCCGGCACGTAGCCGATGCCCGCCTCGCGCCGGGCCAGCGTGCCCGCGCGGGTCAGGTCGCGGTCGTCGAGCAGCACCCGGCCGTGGTGGGCCCGGCGCATGCCCATGATCGTCTCGACCAGCTCGGTCTGCCCGTTGCCCTCGACGCCCGCGATGCCGACGACCTCGCCCGCGCGCACCACCAGGTCGATGCAGTCGAGCACGGGCCTGGTGCCCTCCTCGGCCACGAGCCCCAGGTCCTCCACCCGCAGCACCACCCGGTCGGTCACGGTGGACTCGCGGGTCTCCGGGCTGGGCAGCTCGCTGCCGACCATCATCTCGGCCAGCTCCCGCGAGCTGACCGCCTTCGGGTCCGCCGTGCCCACGGTCGTGCCGCGGCGGATCACCGTGACCGAGTCGGCGATGGAGCGGACCTCGTCGAGCTTGTGCGAGATGAACAGGAACGTGAAGCCCTGCGCCTGCATGCCGCGCAGGGTGGTGAACAGCTCGTCCACCTCCTGCGGCACGAGCACCGCGGTCGGCTCGTCCAGGATGATCACGCGCGCGCCGCGGTAGAGGACCTTGAGGATCTCCACCCGCTGCCGGTCCGCCACGCCGAGCCGCTCGACCAGCACGTCCGGGTCGACCGTCAGGCCGGTCGACTTCGCCAGCTCCTGGATGCGCCTGCGCGCCTTGCCGCCGATGCCGTGCAGCGACTCCGCGCCCAGCACGACGTTCTCCTGGACGGTGAGGTTGTCGGCCAGCATGAAGTGCTGGTGGACCATGCCGATGCCCGCCTTGATGGCGTCGGCGGGGGTGCGGAACCGGACCTGCCTGCCGCCCACCTCGATGGTGCCCTCGTCGGGCTGCTGCATCCCGTACAGGATCTTCATCAGGGTGGACTTGCCCGCGCCGTTCTCTCCGCACAGCGCGTGGACCTCGCCGACCTGGACGCTCAGGTGGACGTCGCTGTTGGCGACGACCCCCGGGAAGCGCTTGGTGATGCCCGACAGGACGACGGCGGGGGTGGTAGTGCTCATGGAAGCTCCGTCTTGTCTCCGGCCTCAGGGCCGGGGCTGACCACGCACTGGGCCCCGCGAGTGTGCTCGCAGGGCCCAGTGCGCCGGAGGCCGGGTGTGGTTACAGGCTGTCCTTGACGTCGATCTCGCCCTTGATGATCTGGGCCTTGTAGCCCTCCAGGACCGCCTGGAGGTCGGCGTCGATCTTGCCGCCGGAGGTGGAGTAGCCCACGCCGTCGACGGACAGGTCGAAGACCTTCGGCAGGCTCGCCAGGTCGTTCTTGGCGACCGCGCCGACGAAGTCGTACACCGCGACGTCCACGCGCTTGAGCATGGACGAGACGATGATGTCCTTGGACTCGGCGACCGTGGTCTGGTTGTACTGGTCGGAGTCGACGCCGATGGCCAGGGCGTTGCCCGACTTGGCCGCGGAGAACACGCCCTTGCCGGACGCGCCGGCCGCGTGGTACAGCACGTCGGCGCCCGACTCGATCTGGCCGGTCGCGGCCTCCTGACCCTTGGCCGGGTCCTGGAAACCGGTGAAGTCGCCGGCCGGGGTCAGGTACTTGCGCTCGATCTTGATGTCCGGCGCGGCGGTCTTGGCGCCCTGCTCGAAGCCCGCGTCGAACTTCTTGATCAGCGGGATCTCGACGCCGCCGACGAAGCCGACGTGGCACGCCTTCGACTGGTAGGCGGCGATGACGCCGGCCAGGAAGGAGCCCTGCTCCTCGGCGAACAGCAGCGGGGTGACGTTGGACGCGCCATCGACCGCGCCGTCCACGATGGCGAACTTGACGTCCGGGAACTCCGGCGCGACGACCTTCAGCGACTCGGCGTAGGCGAAGCCGACGCCGATGATCGGGTTGTAGCCCTCGCTCGCCAGCTGGCGCAGGCGGGTCTGCTTGGCGTCCTCCGCCTCGTTCGGGGCGGCGGTCAGCTCCTTGAGGTTCTCCGGCTTGATGCCGAAGTCGGCCTTGGCCTTGTCGAGGCCGGCGGCGGCGGAGTCGTTGAACGACGCGTCACCCCGACCGCCGATGTCGTAGGCGAGGCCGACCTTGAGGGCGCTGCCGTCGATCTTCTCACCGGAGGACGCGGCGCTGGAGGTCGCCGCGGCGGCGGGCGGTTTTGCCGCCAGCTTGCACCCCTCGGCGTTGTCGGTCCCGGAACCGGTGTTGTTGCCACCGGTGTCCTTGGCGCACGCGGCCATCGACAGAACGCTGGTCAGCGCGATCGCGGCCACCGCGAGGCCACGCATTCGACGACGCACAGCTCGTCTCCCTCCCTGCTCATCGAGCAGACTTCCCCGACGGCGTAGTCGGGTTCCGAGTGGCGAACCGTACCCCTTGGTAATGACACCCGCGCACGTACCGGTCCGCACGTGACCTAATCGTTGGTGCCCTCGTGCCGGACCGCCACTCGGGGTGATCCCCCGACTTCCAAGTGTCGTAACCGGTAACTCTGAGTGAACAGGTGAACTGCCTCGCGTGCCCGCGCGTACCCCTGATCGGAGGTCGGGACCAACGGCGGGGTCCCGATCTCCGCCTCACCCCCTCCTGTGCCCGATGTGACTGCGGTCATCCGCAGGTTTAGCCCGTTGGTGTCACGTTGGGCCCGCGTTGGCGGCTCCGGGTGGACTCCAGGCTGCACCGGTATCCACCCCAGGAGGTTGACCTTGGACCCCCAGCAGTGGCTCGACAACTTCGAGGCCAAGCTGGCCGACCTCCAGCGCAAGTCGGCGGACCTCCAGGACAACCTGGCGAACTCCCAGGCCACGGTCTCCAGCCCGGACGGCGCGGTCACCGTCACGGTCGGCCCCAACGGCGGCCTGCTGAACATCCAGCTCGGCCACCGCGCCACGGAGCTGGGCTCGGCCCGCCTCACCGCGCTGATCATGCAGACCGCCCGCGCCGCCCAGAAGCAGGCCTCGCAGAAGGTGCTGGCCGCGTTCGAGCCGCTCGGCGAGGGCACGCAGGCGCTGGAGATGGTGAGCGACGCCATCCCGGACGACGCCCCCGTCGACGAGGAGCGCGAGTACGAGGCGGCCGAACCCGAGCCGGAGCCGGAGCCGGTGCGCGCCACCCCGGCGTTCCACGCCCAGCAGGCGCGCCCGGCGGCGCGACCGGCGCGCGGTCCGCGGCCTGCGGACGACGAGGACGACGACAACCAGCCCTGGTGATCAGGAAGGCCGAGGACCATGACCGCCCCCGAGACCCCCATCGACTCGCCCCCCGGGATGGAGATCACCGAGGAGAACAAGTTCAAGGGCTCGCTGTTCATCTCGGCGTGGGACGAGATGATCACGACCATCGGCAAGGACGCCGAGACCGAGACCGAGAAGGCGCTCGACATCACCTTCGCCGCGATCGGCACGGCGTCGTCGATGGCCATGCTGGCCGTGGACCCGTTCGGCACGATCCTCGGCGCGGGCATCGGCTGGCTGATCGAGCACGTGACCTTCCTCAAAGAGCCGCTCGACATGCTGATGGGTGACCCCGACGACATCAACGCCAACGTCGAGGCCACCAAGGCGCGGGCGGCCGAGCTGCGCGTGCTCGCCGAGGACCACCGCAGCGGCCTGGCCACCTTCGACGGCTGGAGCGGCGCCTCGTCGGAGGCGTTCAAGGCCAACATGGACACCATGGGCCAGGAGCTGGACTCGCTGGCCAACGCGGTCGAGCAGAAGGCCAAGATCGTCGCCATCTGCGGCGTGCTGGTGCAGGTGCTGCGCGACATCGTCCGCGACCTGATCGCCCAGCTGCTCGGGTCGCTGCTGGCGGGCGCGATCGCGGCGGCCGCGGCGGCGTTCTTCACCTTCGGCGCCTCGATCGTGGCGTTCATCGGCTTCGCGGTCGGCAAGGCGGTGGCGCTCGGCGTGAACATCGCCTCCCGCATCGCGCGCCTGACCGCCGCGCTGGCCAGGCAGATGGGCCGGATCAAGAACCTCGACGACATCACCGAGAAGATCGGCAAGGGCTGGAACCGGTTCGAGAACGTCGCCGACGTCGCCGAGGTCAGCTACGAGTCCTGGAAGGCGCAGAAGGGCGTCGACCGCAAGATCGAGGACGCGCTGGCCGAGGACGCGCAGAACGACAAGGTCTCCGAGGCCAACGACAAGGCCAACGCGGCGAACGAGAAGTACAACCAGGCCAAGGAGGCCGAGAACAAGGCCGCCGAGGAGGCGTCGAAGGCCAACGAGGCGCTGAACACCGCCTCGCAGAAGGCCGGTGACGCCAACAACCGGGCCAGTGCCGCCGTCGAGGAGGCCAACGCCGCCGCCGCGCGCGGCGACCAGGCCGCCTACGACGCCGCGATGGCCAAGTACGAGACGGCCAAGGCCGAGGCGGACGCGGCGCGCGGCGAGGCCGCCAAGGCCGCGGAGGCCGCCGCGAAGGAGAGCCGTGAGCTGGCCGACGCGGCCAGGTCCAGCCAGGACGCGCTGAACGCGGCCAAGCCCGCCGACGAGGCGGCCAAGGCCGCGTACGAGGAGTACAAGCGCAACAACCCCGGCCAGGACGACCCGGGCCGCACCGCCGCCGAGGACGAGATGTCGAGCAAGAACGACGCGGCCAAGGAGGCGAACGCCCGCTACGAGCAGGCGAACGTCGAGGCGGCGGCCGCCAACGCGGCGGCGGCCGAGGCCAACGCCAAGGCGTTCGCGTCCGGCAGCGAGGCCGACATCAAGGCCGCCGAGGAGGCGTCGCGCAAGGCGGAGGAGGCCGGGCGCAAGGCCGAGCAGGCGGTGAACGACGCCAAGGCCGCCGGCGAGGCGGCGAAGTCGAGCTACGAGGCTTACGAGTCGAAGTACTCGCAGCCGTCGTCGTCCGGCTCGCAGAACCCCTCGGTCAACGTCTAGTACGGAAGTTTCGGAGTACACGCATGGCACGCGGTGGCGCAGATGTGAACCCCGGGAGCAACCCTCCCAGCACCACGTCGACGCCACCGCCGTCACCGCCGCCCTCGGTGGGCGGGCCGACCGGCAACTCCGGGTTCGGCATGAGCGAGTCGTCCATGCAGGGCCTCCAGAACAAGGCGGGCGACCTCCAGTCGCGGCTGGCGGCGATCTCGAGCGGGTTGCAGGGGCTGAAGCTGGGGCCGAACGCGCTGGGCCCGATCGGCATCGTCGCGGTGCCCGCGCTGAACAGCTCCAACGACGCGTCGGTGCAGCAGGCGAACAACGCCGCCAACGCCATGGGGAACGTGCAGCAGGGCATCAAGGCCACCGCCCAGACGCACGTCAACAACGACCAGTTCAGCCGGGACCAGTTCAAGAAGATCGACCCCAACTGGGACGCCCAGAAGGTGCCCGGCGCGCCGGGCACCGGTCCCGGCGCCACGCCGTCGGGTGGGCCGAAGGTCACGCAGGGCCCGAACCTGCCCGGCGCGACCGGCCCGGGCACCACGGGCGGGACGGGCGGACCCGGCGGGCCGAAGACCGCGCAGGGGCCGAACATCCCGGGGGCCACCGGCCCGAACACCACCGGCGGGTCCCGCGGACCCGGCGGACCGCAGGTCAAGCAGGGCCCCAACCTGTCCGGCGCGACCGGCCCCACCACCACCGGCGGGACCGTCGGACCCGGCGGGTCGAAGGTCGCGCAAGGCCCCAACCTGCCCGGGGTGACCGGCCCGAACACCACCGGCGGATCACGCGGACCCGGCGGGCCCACCGTCGGCCCGATCACCAACGTCCCGGGGGCGACCGGCGCCACCGGGACCGGCGGGCCCAAGGTGTCCGGCGGGCCGGGCGTGGGTCCGATCACCAACGTGCCCGGCGCGACCGGGGCCACGGGGACCGGCGGGTCGCGCGGACCGGGCGGACCCGCCGTCGCGCCGATCACGGGCTTGCCCGGCGGTGGCGTGAACACCCCTGCCGGCGGAGCCAAGGGCACCGGCGGCCCCTCGGTCAACCCCATCACCGGCTTGCCCGGCGGTGGCGTGAACACCCCCTCCGGCGGGGCCAAGGGCACCGGCGGCCCCTCGGTCAACCCCATCACCGGCCTGCCCGGCGGAGCCACCAACACCCCCTCCGGGGGAGCCAAGGGCACCGGCGGTCCGTCGATCAACCCCATCACCGGCCTGCCCGGCGGTGGCGTGAACACCCCGCCCGGCGGGGCCAAGGGCACCGGCGGCCCCTCGATCGGCGGTGTCCCGAACGTCCCGGGCGCGGCGACGGGCGGCCCGGAGGCCAAGGGCGGTCCCACGCCGGGCACGGCCCCGGTGTCGGCGGTGTCCACGCCGCCGGGCGCGAGCACCGCGGCGGCCAAGACGTCCCCCTCCCCGACCGGTCTGCCCGGCACCACCGCCCCGCCGCCGATGGCCGGCGGCCCGATGGGCGCGGGCGCGCCCGGTGGCGCGGGGTCGACGGACCGGTCGAGCAGGTTCACCACCGGGCCGGGCAAGGGCACGTTCGACGCGCCCAAGTCCCCGACCGGCGACGGCACGATCACCAAGGCCCCGCCGACGTCGTCCTCCACCCCGCCGCCGGCCCCGAAGCCGACCGCCGGCGTGCCCATCACCACGCCCCCAGCCGGCGCTCCCCCGGTCACGACGCCCCCGGTCACGACGCCCCCGGTCACGACGCCCCCGGCAGGTGGTCCGTCCGCCGGCAAGTCCCCGACCTCAGTGCCGCCGGTCAGCACGCCCCCTGTCAGCACGCCCCCGACCAGCACTCCCCCACCCAGCACCCCTCCGTCGACCGCCACGACGGCTCCACCGGCGACCGCCAAGCCGACCCCCGGCGCGACCCCGACCGCGCCCCCGGTGGCGGCGGGCATGCCCCCGGTCGCCGCTCCTCCGCCCGCCGCGGGCCCGGTGGGGGCGAACACCGGCACGGACCGGTCGAGCAAGTACACGGGCGGCCCCGGCAAGGGCGTCTTCGACGCACCCAAGCCGCCCGTGGCGGACGCCACCATCACCAAGGCACCGCCGACGTCGCCCTCCACCCCGCCGCCGGCCCCCAAGCCGACCATCAGCGCGCCGCCGGTCGCCGCACCGCCGGTCGCCCCACCGGTCACCACGCCACCGATCACCACGCCACCGGCCGGCGCACCTCCCCTCGACGCCAAGCCTCCCGCACCGGCCGTCACCGCACCTCCGGCACCGGCCACCCGACCGGCACCCCCTGTCACCGCCCCGCCGCCGGTCACCACCCCACCGGTCACCACCCCACCGGTCACCACCCCACCGCCGGTGACCAGCGCACCGGCCACCACCCCGCCACCGGCTGCCCCTCCCACGACCCGACCGGCGCCGCCGGTGTCCAGCGCGCCGCCCGTCACCCCCGCGCCGGTCCCCCCGGCCAACCCCACGCCGCCGGTCAACGTCCCGCCGACCGCACCGCCGATCACCACGCCGCCGGCCGCACCGCCGGTCAGCGCGCCGCCGGCCACCCCACCGGCCACCACCCCACCGGCCACCACCCCACCGGCGAACAACCCCTCGACCGCCGGCCCGAAGGTCACCGCGCCGTCGGCACCTCCGGTCGCACCGGCCGACCCCACGGCACCGCCGGCCTCACCCCCACCCGCGCCACCGGCCAACACCACCCCACCGGCGGCTCCCCCGGCGGCACCTCCCGCAGCACCCCCTCCCGCGGCGCCCCCGGCCACAGCACCCCCGGCACCCCCCATCGCCGCCGCCGTGGTCGTGCCCGTGACCAACCCCGCCGCGCGCTCCTTCCAGTTCGGGACCCGGGCACCCGGCACGCGTCCCGCCCCGGGCTTCAAGATCCCCAAGTGGCTCGGCGGCAAGCTGTTCCAGTCGAGCCCGCCCGCCTCGGCGACCCCGACGCCCCCGCCGATGCCCACGGTCACCACCCCGAGCCCCATGGCCCCGGTGCTGCGCCCCACCGCGAACCCGGCGACGGTGGACGTGGACACCCTCAAGCAGCACATCACCCAGGCCGTGGCGGACGGGAAGCCCTACCGCGCCCGCGTCCTGCTCAACCGGCTGACCGGCTCGGACCACCACGCCGAGCTGTCCGCCCACTTCGACCACGAGGTGGCCAACAACCCCGGTCCGCCGCCGGTCGACGTGCCGAAGCAGGTCAACTTCGTCTGGTTCGGCGCGACGCCGAAGGACGGCGCGGTCCAGAACCTGGTCGAGTGGGCCGGCAAGGCCCGCGAGACCGACGGCGACTGGCAGGTCACCCTCTGGACCGACCAGGGCGCCGCGAAGTGGGACCCGGCGGTGGTCAAGCAGTTGCAGGACGCCGGGGTTCAGATCAACACCGACACCAAGGGGATGGTGAAGCAGCTCTCCCAGGACGTCGAGAGCCGCTCCGCCACCCCGAGCCCGACCCTCTACGACATCTACAAGAAGGCGCAGTCGAACAAGGTCGGCGCCTACAACCTGGCCTCCGACATCGCCCGCTACGCCGTCCTCGTGCAGCAGGGCGGCGTGTACGCGGACGTGGACATCCGCCCCGGCACGGTCTCCCTCGCCGACATGGGCGACATGCGGATGCACCAGGGCGACGTCCCGCTGTTCGCGCCGCGCCTGCGCGACGAGAAGAGCATCCGCGACGAGCTGGGCCTCGACCCCGACACCGAGATCACCCCGGAGCACGTGACGGCCGCGGCCGACGGCCGCTACGGCAAGGGCTCGCTCAACAACAACTTCCTGGTCGCCCCGCCGAACTCGGACTTCCTCCGGGCGTTCGCGGACACCATCCCGCAGAAGTACGCGTCGCTGAAGAACACCCTGCCGCCGGGCACCTTCAACGCGGAGCTGAAGAACTACGCGGCCGACATCTCCGGCCCCACCGTGCTGAACGACTCGCCGGTGGCGTTCATGAACCCCACCGACGGGCTCATGGGCCGGTACTCGATGCACGCGTTCGACATGGGCTTCCAGCCCACCGGCACGGGCCCGCTCCGGCCGCTGGTGCGGCCGACGGACTTCTCCGCCCTGTTCGACCCGGCGATCAAGAACCAGTGGTCCGGCCTGGAGTGGGTCACCGAGCTGAGCAGCGACCAGCTCGACACGCCGGGCCAACCCTCCACGTCCGCCCGCCCCGGCCCGCCCCCGCCCGACGGCGCACCGCCCGCCCCCGGCGCCGACCCGGGGTCGCGCGGCGCACCCGACGCCCCGGGCGCCCCGCCCGCGCCGGGCCCCGACGCCCCGGCCGGCAAGGACGACCAGAACGGCAAGGGCGACCAGGACAGCCAGGGCGACAAGGACAAGGGCAAGGACGTCGCCGCCGACGAGTCCTGGCGGCACAGCACGGAGACCACCGCGACGTGGTTCGCCCCGGACGACCCGCAGCCCTTGTCGAAGTGGGACTCGGTCCGCGACAAGGCGTTCGTGCGCACGGTGGACACCGAGGTCGCCGACGTCCAGCGGTCGAGCACGACGCGCAACATCGACTACCTGACCGGCATCATCAAGCACGACGTGCGCCGGATGGAGGTCGCGCCCGGGAAGTGGGTCAAGGAGTACACCCTCAAGGTGCACCTCCAGCCCGGCGAAGGCATCACGCGGGCCGACCTGGTCACGGTGCGGGAGAACACCACCAAGGGCGTCACGGACCTGCTGAACCAGGGCTACCGGCTGCCCTCGGGCGACCAGTTCCACGCCAGGGTCGAGTTCGTCACCGACCCCGCCCTGGCGCACACCTCGATCGACGTCACCAAGTCCACCGACGCCGACCAGCTCACCTGGGGCAAGGACAGCTCGTCGAACGTGCTCGCCCACGAGGTGGCGCACTACTTCGGCCTGCCCGACGAGTACAAGGACGCGGCCGGCCCGAACGCCCGCATCTTCAACAGCGACGGCAAGCCGCTGCCGCCCGGCCACACCCCGTACAACTCGGTGGTGGACGACGACGGCCTGATGGGCGTCGAGGTGCACGGCGACCCGACGATCAAGCCGCGGCACCTGTGGCTGATCGAGCGCGCCACCGACAGCCAGGTGATGGTGCCCGACACCGACCACGCCACGCTGAACGACCAGGCATCGCCCATCCAGACCCCACCGCCGCGACCGCCCGAGTTCGGCACCCGCCCCGACGTCCGACCGGTCGGCGACCCCGGGGCGCCGCCCCCGCCCCCACCACCGCCGCTCCCGACGGCGTCCACCGCGCAGCAGTCCACCCCGCCGCCGCCCCCGCCACCACCCGGGCTGCCGGGCTTCGGCACGACCCCGCAGACCA